>DAIRSD010000429.1:0-4378 GCA_036804625.1 Aureliella sp.
GATTTAGCGAGCGCATGCTCCAGTTCTCGTTGGGTCGTCAACAGGTCCATCTCGTAGGATGAATTTTGTTCTTTGAGAATTTCTTGCTTGGCCGCGATCGAGACTACCTTGCGCTCTTCCAGGAAAGCGCGTTTTTTCTCCTGAGCTTCCAGTAGACGTTTGGTCGCAAGTTCAGTTTGGGAGACGAAGAAACCTAGCGATCCTTTCGTCTGCATCGTCTGTTGGTGTAGAGTCTGAAAGGAGTTTACGACAGTCTGCGCGATAGCCTGAGCCATTTCGGGAGATTTGGCCACCGCTTCAACCGTGATTACCGTTGATTTTTTTGGAGCTTCATAGTCGATCGCCCCCACCAACTCCATGACAGCCATCTCTCGATTGCTAATGTTGTCGCGCAGACCGCTGGCGCTAATGACGCTGTCTAGTGCATTGCGAGCCGATCGTACAACCTGTTTTATCGTCGACGGCGCGTGGGCTTGTCCTTCGCTGGGTAAATAGCCATCCAGAATGGGATCTTCCCCCAATTTGTCCACTACCATTTCGAGCACTTGGCGACTCTGCAAGATCTGAAGAGCGGAATTCACGTCCTCCTCCTGAGACTTCTGCAGCAACAAGGTTTGGCTGGTGGTTACAGTGGGATCCAAGGCAACGCTTTCGCGACCCACCTGAAATAGAAGCTCAGCGTGAGAGACATAAGTTCGAGGCCATACGATGATAGCAAGCCAACCGGCAAGAATGCTGCCTACCAAGCAGGTAAATACCGTGTATTTTCGTGCGAACGGGATCTCGATCAGGTTCAGCAGTGGAAGCGAATGTAAATCTGCCATCGCCGCCGAATTACTCGGCTGCCGCGCTGCGTTTGGCAGCGCTTTGGATAGCTGAGTGTCGCCGCCTGGCTTGCGTTCAACTAGATTCATATTGCTGCTACCTGAATTGGATTGGTGATTTTGCTGACGTGCCTAAGATGAAGAGACGACTTGGTTGTGAGTAAATTGACGTATCGCCTGAGCGACACGCTGTACCTGTTCTTCGTTCATCTCTGGGTACATTGGCAAAGAAAGAATTTCTTGAGCGTACTGGCTGCATAGCGGCAGATCCCAAGGTATGGTGGTGGCACCTAGAAACGGCTGGGCCTTGAAGAGCGGATTGGGATAATGGATGCCGCCGAATATGTTGTTCTGTGCCAAGTGCCCCAACAAGGCATCGCGCTGGGGATGTCGTACGACGTACAGATGATAGACGTGCCGCATGCTGGCTGACTGCGATGGCAATACCAGATCGACATCTTCTAAGGCCTCGGCGTACCACTGCGCGACCTGGCGGCGGCTTTCAGTCCAGCTTTCGATGTACTGCATTTTGGTAATCAGCACACAGGCTTGAAGTGTATCCAAACGACAATTGTAACCCAACAAGTCGTGTCGATTCTTGACGCGTTGGCCGTAGTTTCGTAGCAGTTGCAATTTTTCGTACAGACCACTATCGCCGGTTGTGACGCCACCTCCATCGCCGAAAGCACCAAGATTCTTGCCTGGGTAGAAGCTGAAGCAGCCAATGTCTCCGAACGATCCGCAGCGCTGACCGTTGATCTCGGCACCGTGCGACTGAGCGCAGTCTTCTACGACACGCAGTCCGTGGCGTGCAGCGATTTCAAGAATCTCTGGCATGGGAGCGGGATGTCCGTACAGATGTACCGGCAGGATAGCGCGAGTGCGGCTAGTTATCGCCTCCTCGATCAAATTCGGGTCCATGTTGTAGGTTTGTGGGTCGATGTCCACAAAAACAGGTGTTGCGCCGGTGTACGCTATTGCAAAGGCGGTCGCGGCAAACGAATTTCCCACAGTGATGACTTCGTCACCCGGGCCAATGTCCAAGGCGCGAAGTGCTAAATGGATTGCATCGGTTCCGTTAGCCACCCCAACACAATACGAAACGCCGCAGTAGTCTGCAAACATCCGCTCAAATTCTTCGACTTCCTTGCCAAGAATGTACCGGCCAGCATCGATGACTTGAGCCATTCGACCGAGTACCTGGTCGCGAATTTGCTGTGATTGTGTGGCTAGATCTACCAAGGGTATGGCAGGCAGTTGTTTGGATTGAGTCATGTTGGAAAGGGGGGCCAGTGAAATCGCTTAAGTGGATTGGTAGTAATCGTACAAATGTGTCGGGGAGCAGACGATCAGCAGCCTACGCTGAATGGAAAGCGTACAGGCTATTATCAAATCACTGCCTTTTAGCCATGCTGCTTGACCGGTTGTTGTAAATCAATGCCTGGAAGCCCCAAATTGGCTTGCTCGAGGAGCTGCTGCCTGTCATAACCGGAACGACCGCACTCAGGACAGTCGCAGCAGCGCCAATCACCGTGCAGCGGATGGCCACATACGCACACGTCGGCAACATGTTTGGCCGGAACCCCACGTACCAGGGAGAAGGGAGATACCGTTGCAGACACAACAGCGCCTGCGGCGATCATCGAATAGGCCCCCAGTTCAATACCAGGGCACAGGATGGCACCCGCCCCAAAGGAACAGCCACGGCACACCAGAGTTCGCTCCACCCAATTTTCTGTCGCATCGTAGAGCTGGTTGGCTTGTGGCATTCTAGGCGAAAGCGGATATCGATCGTTGGAGAACGTAACTCTAGGTCCAATAAAAACATCGTCTTGGATCGTGACTCCATCCCACAGCAAGACCAGATTCTTGACAGTCACGCGGTCACCGATTCGACAACCAGACTCCAAGAAGCAGTGATCACCAATATTGCAATCGGTACCGATGACAACATTTTTCATGACATGGACCATTGCCCAAATACTGGTTCTCTGACCAATGTCTTGGGTCTCTACAATCGCTGTTGGGTGGATCTTGATCATGTGAACGGTTATCAATTAACGAACACTGGAACTCGGCGACTTTTTCTTTGATCTTTCCACGTCAGCAAGTTCGCCTACGGCAGCATCACCAACAGGAATAGGACTGCCGTGAGCCAGCAACGACTGCTGGGCTGCTTCGAGAACCTCAACAACTTCTAGTCCGTTTTGACCGTCGGTAAGTGGAGACTTGCAGTCCTGGATGCAGCGAATGAAGTCCGCGCATTCAGCCTTCAACGGTTCACGCTCTTGGATAAAAGGACTGAAGCTGCCACCGTAGCGGTATGAGATCTGAAACTCGGCGAAATCGCCGCACGCTGGTGGAGAGATAACACCTTTGTCATAGACCTTGATCTTTTCTTGGTCCAAGTCGTCGTAGATGGCCATCTTTCTGTCACCTACAACCGTCAGCACACGCTCCTTGCGAGGGTCAAGCCAACTTACATGGATCATTCCCATGCGATTTTCGCTGAAGTGCATCGTTAGATTGCACACATCGTGATTGCCGGGTTGCAACAAATCGATGCCCGTGCAGCTTACGCGGTGAGGTTTGCTGCCAAGCAGGTAGATCATCATCGAGATGTCGTGTGGAGCCAGATCATACAAAGCGCTTACGTCACTGCGCACCGGTCCTAGATTCAGTCTACGGCTACTGATGTAGTTGATACCCCCCAGTTCGCCTGCCGAAATCAATTCGCGTAGCTTCAGCACTGGAGAGGAGTGTAAAAACACATGGCCAACAAAAAGTGTGCAAGTATTGTGCTGAGCGGTGCGAATCATCTCGCGGCATTGCTCGCTGGTTTCAGCCAGTGGTTTTTCAGCCATGACATGCAATCCACGCTCCAGGGCTCGCATGGCTAACGAAAAGTGGGTTCGAGTGGGAGTTGCCAGCACCACGGCGTCCACCAGGTCGCTTCTGAGCAGTTCCTCGTAGTCCTCAAAGGCGCGGATTGCCGGATAGCGATCCTTGATCCGTGCTAATTGCGCAGGCGATTTATCGCAAACCGCAGTCAATTGGCAACCAGCGATCTCTGAAGAGCCACGAGCAAGATTGGGGCCCCAGTAGCCCGGCCCGACAACTCCAACGCGAAACATGTTGTATCTCTTATTGTTAATACTGACCGGTTAATTCAGATTTTGATCCTGAAACATATTTTGTTAGTATTCTTTAGCTAGTGATTGTCCCGCTTGATCAGCAATCCGACCGTACGCACGGCGATCATCAGGTCCATCCATATCGAACGACGAGCGACGTACTCGAGGTCTTTTTCGATGGCCTGTTCAAAGGTCAAGCGGTTTTTGCCGCTAACCTGCCATAACCCAGTGACACCTGGCAATACACAGAATCGTTTTAGCTGTTCAGGTTGGTAGTCCGACCACTTCAGGACATCGGGTCTGGGGCCAATTAGGCTCATGTCTCCGCGCAGGATGTTGACGAGTTGCGGCAATTCATCTAGCGATGTCTTTCTAAGAAATTGTTCGCCTGGAATTAACCGCTCGCTCAGATTCGGTTTT
>DAIRSD010000430.1:0-4375 GCA_036804625.1 Aureliella sp.
GGCACGGTTCGACCGGTGTGATGACGGCTTGGGAAGCCTTCGTTGCCAACCAGCGACGATTGGAGCCGAAGGGCGCGAGCCCTCGGGTGCCGAAGCTAGTCAACATCGATCTGCAACCGTACCAGACAGTTCAGGCTTGCGAACGAGCTGACATTATGAACATCGGCGGCTTCAGTGACTCTGTGTTCAACGTGATCAGTGCGTTCCTCGCCGACCACCACCAGCGATTCGTCGCTGAAGTTGAAGCGATCGAACTGTAAACGCGTTTTGGACTACGGTCCAAGCGCTGTATGCTGGAAACTTGCAAAGCACCCGCGGGTCGCATTTCCTGCTCGCGGGTGTTTGATGCTATCGACAATTTCCCATTCACTTCGAATAACTAATGAAGCACATCACTAACTTGAGTTTGATCGGAGCGGCCGATAGCATCTATGCCTTAATTGATTGGATGTAAATCATTAGCTGATTAGGATTCACCGATGACGATCGCGGTTTGCTATCTATCCCCCGAAGGCGTTGTACAACGAGACTTTTGTCTCCGAACATCGCCTGTACGGACTACAGTGTGGCGAAGTGTGGTAAACTGGTCGCGTATCGCTGGGACGGCGAGCCAAACCTAAGTGAGGAAAAGCTTTACTGGGTGGGAGACTAACTGACCACCGCGACAAATTCCCCGATAATGCGTATGTCAGTGGCATTTTCAGGGTCAAGAAGAATAGGGTCATAATCTGGATTGAGCGGCTGAAGTTCGACGGTGTCGTGTTGCCAGCCGTCTTCAGTAGTGGTTTTGGTCGAGTGGTATCGCTTGACGGTGTAGCGACCGCCATCGATGGGGTCGATGTGTGTGTTGAGCTGAACTAGTACCAGTTTATTCTGTCGCGACCCACTTGCTAACGGCTTGAACAGGCACCAGGAGCCGTTCGGGATATTGGGCTCCATGGACTGGCCAACGACCTGAGCAACGAACATTCCATGCGTCAGTTGCTTGTTGCGAATTGGTGTCCAACCCACTGGCTCCGGCACGCCTTCTTCGCCCCATGACCCAGCCGCAGCTACTAAGTCGTAGACTGGAACGTGAGTTTTGTACTTTGCAGTTTCCTTTACAGTCGCGGCAATCTCCAGTTGCTGATTCTGTTTGAAGCTTTCGGTTGCTGGCGTGCTCGATGTTGGAACAGACGGCAAGGTGCTAGGTGCGATATGCCATTGGTCGCCTCGTTGCCTAACCTTGACTCTAAAATCTGTACCGGGCACGCCAGCATTCAGACCAAACCAGCCACGCAGTAACTCCGCCAGTTGGTTTTCGTTGCTGCCCATGAGTCTAGCAACATTGCAGGCTACCTTTACGAACTTAAACTCCCACTTGGAACCATCAGGCAATACAACTTCGGTTGGGCCTGTGGGTCTTCCCGGTGCCTCGGCTATGCTCGGCAAAAACAATATTGGTCGTCCGCTTGCGTGAGATACCTTGCCTTCGAAGGCTAGATCTCCATCGATTGTTGCGTCGATCAGTCCGCGAGACTTGGCGTAAGCGGCCAATCGCCAGTCAACCAGTTCTGTGGTCATTGCTTCCAGCGATTCTTGCAATTCAGGTGGACATTCTATCATCGACTCGAATCGCTCGCCGCTACGACGAAACCAACGATGTCCATTCTGTTGATCGGTCCATCGATCTATCGGCCACTTAGTCCACCACTTGGCCCACTGTTCGTCCGATGCGTTTTGGTGGTCTAGTTCATGTTTGCCCTCTCGCAGGTCAGCTTGAAGTACCGGATGCCTCATCAAAGTACTGCGACAGTGCTTTGAGAATTCAGACAACTGTACATGGCCAAATAGTTGCTGCTGATCCAACAGGACTCGCAAAACGATCATTTTGTAAGACTTGTTGAGGTTCGTTGTCTGTACGGTTCTAAGCCACTGAAGAAATTGGTCTAGCGCACTCTTCTCGCTGCTGGATAGATTACCTTGTTTGTCTACGAATTCAAACCATGAGCCATCTGTTTGGCAGATTACATTGGGTAAGTACCCTCGGGCGAAGAGTTCGGACGGTGACGGTCGACGTCCAAGCTCGTCTCGCAAAGATATGTAGGCTTCGATGCCAGCTTTGGAGCCGCTCGGTATAAACTGCTTGAGCAGGTCTCGAGCCGCCAATTCAATATCGAGCAAGCAGCCGGGCGGCAGTTCTGAAGCTTGGCCTTCCAGAACATGCTTTAGGTTGTTCCAATTCGCGTCCTTGCCGGTGAGTGACAAAAGATGCAGTATTCGCTGAGCGAAAATGCGGTGATTGCCGACGAAATCGATGACCAGCAAACGAGACTTGCCCTCGGTTGCCCGCAATCCGCGCCCCAATTGTTGCAGAAAAATGACTTTTGATTCGGTAGGGCGCAGGAATATGACGCGGTCTACCGTCGGAATATCCAGCCCTTCATTGAACATATCCACCACGCACAGCGCTTGTATCGCTCCAGTACGGAGGTCCTCCAGCGACTGTCCGCAGCTATTGCTTTCAGTACCTGAAAAGACTGCTGCGGCACTAATGTGATTACTTCGCAGCCAATTGCGAGTAAAAATTGCATGACGACGGGATACACAGAATACGATAGATCGCTCGGCGGGATGCTCCTGCATTGCCTTCAACAGTCGCTGCATACGTTGACTGTCCTCGACGCGTTTTTCCAGTTCTTCAATTTCGAAGCGGCCGTTTCGCCAGGGCACCTGTCGAAAGTCAACAGTATCCTTAACACCGATATAGTGGAATGGAACCAATGACTCCTCATGAATTCCGTCGCCAATTGAGGCATGGTGGGCAAGGTTGTCATCAAAGATACTGGCAACATCAACGCCGTCGGTGCGTTCGGGAGTTGCCGTAAGCCCAAGAATGAAGCCACAATTCAGGTGCGACATTACGCGTCGATAGCTCGGTGCTTCAGCATGATGCACTTCGTCGATCACAACGTAGTCAAAACGTTCCGAAGCGATTCGTTTCAGCCCCTCTGGACGAGCTAACTTCTGTATTGACGCAATAACCAACTCGCCTGTCAGATCGCTTTGGTCCCCTAGATACCAACTCGACTTGCCATCGCTGAAAGTCTGATCTAGTAAAAGAGATAGAGCTGATTCTGCTTGAGCCAAGATTTGAGCGCGGTGCGCGATGATAAGTACTCTTGGGCGACGCTCCAGCACTTTGCCGACCTGGCAGGCATCGAAAGCGGCGAGCCAAGTCTTTCCCATTCCAGTTGCCACAGCCACCAGCGCACGGCTGTACCCAGATTCACGAATTCGATTCAGTGATTCCAGAGCGGCTCGCTGCCACGGCCTGGGCTCAGGAATGAACGGTATGTCTTGAGACTCAGGCTCGAACCGAGTCTTTTGGTACTTTGCCGCTTGGTCTTCGTACTGCGCAACGATCTCTTGAGTAAGGTCGGCGCTCATCTGCCACAGCGAATTGAACTCGCGTTCAAAGTCATTCGGTATTCCGGAATGTTCATGGCTGCTGAACAGTAAATTCCATTCGACTCCGGTTTCGAGTGCTGGCCGAGACAAATTGCTGCTACCAACAGCAACGAAGGATTCCAACTGATCCACGATGCGCCACGCTTTGGGATGGAATGATTCGGGCTTCGAAGCTAGCTTGTCACACTGCACTAAACGAACACTCAAGCTGCCACTGTATTCTGAATCTTGCTTGATCCAGTCCTGCCACGCGAGCAGCCGTCGCAATGCTCTTGGGTCGGAGATGTAAAGGTAATCACTAACCAATATCCGCAATGTTGCCTGATTTCTGACTGCCTCGAACAGACGAGCTTCAATCACTTGCAGGCCACTTGGCTGAACGAATGAAGCCAAGACATCAACCAATTTTGCCCCAATTAGTCGATTCGATAGATGGTCCCAGAGTTTCGAGTTCGGATGACCGGTGGCCAATTGCAGGCTGCTACTTTTCGAACCGGCCTCAGAAGCTCGCAATTCTGATGTGGAAAGGTAGTTACCTTTCTCTGGAATGACATGTCGAACGCCTCCACGCGGATCAGCCATATCACCATCGTATCGAGGTATGACATGGACATGCAAATGCATAACAGTCTGCCCCGCTGAGTATCCAGAATTGAATCCGACGTTATAACCAGTGGGCTTGGGCTGCAAATTTTGATCAAGGTATTGCTTGACCTCATTCACCAGAGACATAATCGCCGCTTGTTCAGAGGATGATGCTTCGAACCAAGTTGCAACCAGCCGTTTAGTTATGACAAGTGTGTGACCTGGGTTTACCTGGAATCCATCTAGAACAGCAAATGCAAGCTCGTTGGAGAGTATCCATTTTGTATGCTCAATCTCTAGATATGTTCTTATCGGCATTCTGTCAAGGCGTGTTAAGAGT
>DAIRSD010000431.1:0-4372 GCA_036804625.1 Aureliella sp.
CACAGTCGTCACAGGAGAGGACATACCAAAGGCGGATCAAATGAAAATCTAACTGATTCAACATTAGGGACGCCCAAACGAGTCTTATCGCTGATGGGGCAAGCGGAAACTTTCCCATACGGTTGGACTGGTAAATTTGACGATTTGGAGTCGCAGATCGTTCATTCACTGCAATCGACAATGGCTACCGACTATCCGGTTTCAAGGAGCATGGTCGATTCGTTGGCCGCATACGTGCGCAACCTGCCTGTACCGCCATCGTTGTGGCAGGCCAGAGGTCAGTCTGCGGATCATGAAGATGTTCGAGCGGGCCAGGCGCTCTTCGAGAGGTTTTCATGCCAGGACTGCCACTCTGGAACGGTGTTCACTTCACAAGATCTGCATGACGTTGGTCTTGCCGACGAGCGAGAGCAGACGTTATTCAATCCGCCTAGCCTACTGGGGGTCAGTCAGCGACAGAGCGCCTTGCTGCATGACGGACGTGCCACTTCGATTCGAGAAGTCCTGCAGCGATATCGCCACCAATTGCCAGAAGATTTGACCGCGAGCGAATTGGATGCTTTGGTGGCATATCTAATCTCGTTATAGATAACCAAGCGTCCATCGGGAGGTCTATTGGCATTGGTTTTATCATCAAGTTAAAAGTTGTCAGCCTGTGGAGTAAATTATGTCGAATAGAAAAGATAAGAATATTTGTATCACCGCATTATCGCAATGGAGATCGGGAGTGGCCGAATCAATGCTTCACTTTGCATCGCGATGTCTACTGATATGCGTTTTGGGGGGAACTGGACAATGGGCAATTGCCGATCGGCCTATCGTCATTGCGCATCGCGGGGCGTCGGGTTATGTTCCTGAGCATACGTTGGTGGCCAAAGCTATGGCGTTTGCCATGGGTGCAGATTACATAGAACAGGATCTCGTACTTTCCAAAGACTCAATACCAGTAGTGCTGCACGATATCCATCTGGACACGGTTACTGATGTCGCCGAGCGATTTCCAGGACGACAACGTGCAGATGGTCGCTTTTATGCGCTGGACTTCACGTTGGCGGAGATGAAGCAGTTGAGCGTCACCGAGCGAGTCAATGCCAAGACTCGCCAGGCCGTGTTTCCTTCCCGCTTTCCAGCAGGCGATACGACTCTACAGATCCCGAGCCTGAAAGAGGAACTCGACTTGATCGCTGGCCTAAATAAAAGTACTGGCAGACGCGTTGGCATCTACCCTGAAATCAAGAGTCCACAATGGCACCTTCAACAAGGCGTTGATCTAAGTCGCGCCGTGCTGGATGAACTTCAACGGTATGGTTATCGAACAAAAGATGACCCTTGCTGGTTGCAGTGTTTTGAAATGCAGGAAGTAAAACGCTTGCGAATGGAGTTGGGATGGCAAGGGCGACTGGTGCAATTGATGGCAGGCGGAGGCAAGAATGGCGACGGCACGGACTATACCTATCTGCGCAGTCCCGATGGCCTAGCTGAACTTGCAAAGTTGGTAGACGGTATTGGTCCAGATATTTCCAGTATCATCAAGGGTAAGAGTGCGCAGCAGCGCCACTTGACTACGTTGGTTGTGGATGCCCATGCCGCAGGCTTACAAGTGCATCCTTATACAGCTCGCGCTGATGCTTTGCCCAATTGTGTTTCGTCGCTAGATGACTTGCACGAAGTATTGTTTAGCCAGGTTGGTGTAGACGGATTGTTCACCGACTTCCCTGATCAGACCGCGCAGTTTCTTCGCGACAAAAATCAGTCTGGCGCGACCGAGTGATTATTCGCTGGACTGTCAATAAATGTTTAAGGTGAAACAGTGATGACACGGGATGCCTGACCTGCCAAGTCGAAGGCACGCAAGCTGACTGGCCCATCCACTTTCAGAGGAGCTTGATAGACAGCAGACTGCAAACCAGGCTTCGATCCATCCAGCGTATACCGAATGACCAGCCCAGGAAAAGCGGTGTTGGCCTTCAACCACCCCTGTTCAAACATCCCGCCAGGTGGTGGAACGCGATAGTTGTAGCCTCCATTAATCATTCCGAGCCGAGGCAGCTCACGTTGGCCAAGGCAATTGGCCATGACATTCCAACCCGTAGCCATCGACTGTTCGCGCTGCTGGCGATTGGCCATCGTTTCCCATGGTCGCTGGGCGGCCCATGCGCTTTCGGCAAATCCAATCAGCTTTGGTAACATGTAGTATTCGATCATGTCACGACCCTTAATGGTTTCGCTCCACAACTGAGCTTGAACACCCAGGATATTGGAGTGAGATTCGGGTTTTAAGTGCTGGTAACTTTCTGACACAGCCTGAACGTCGATCGGCTGACCCATCGCTGTCCGAAATGTAGTCCAAGCATAGTTGTAAGGAGCAAAAGTCCACGCATCTCGCTCGCTGACAAAGCCTGCCCAGTACAATCCGGGCTCTTGTGGATCTTTATCGTATGCCAGATCAAAATAGAAGTTAGAAACATTACACAGCACAACCTGATAACCGGCATTTGCCAATCGATTGCCCAAATCGTTATCAAACAAATTGTTCCAGATATAGGCAACCGCGTTGCGACCGACAAACTCAGGATTGGGTTCTGCGTTCCCATTGGCGTTCTTTCGCTGAAAGACTTCTTCCCACCCGAGGGCACGAATTCCTTTGGGTTCCAGTTCATCCAGCAGTCGGCGAAAAAAGTAGGTTTGCAGATTGGCCGCATTGCCAATCTCTGGATCGGATTTCAATAATTGGCTGGCCATCGGAGATTGTGACCAAGCGCCCGTTGGAACTTCATCGCCGCCAGTATGCAGTTCGTCCATCGTCAGTCCAGCCGCCGCATACATGTCTGATATCTCATCCAGGACTTTTTGGTAGAAACGATAGGTTGAAGGTCTAGCCACTGAGACCACATTGTCTTTGTAAAACTGAGCGGACAGATAGTCGGAAGTATCCAGCGGATCAACCAGTCGATATTCTTCCGCTGCTTCGGGTTGATTCTCGGACATCAGTCGTTGGTAGCGAGCTTCCATGGCTTTGATTGCTGCTCGGGCATGCGCAGGAAAATTCACTTCTGGGATGATCTTGATATGTCGCTGTGCAGCATACTTTAGCAATCCGATAAACTGGTCACGAGTGTAATAGCCGCTGCCGTAAGAGGTTTGTGGGTCCGCCTGAGGTCCTGAGCCATAGGCGGGGTGAAGTGATGGATGCGACATGCCCGAGTTGTGCTGTCGAACAGCACCAACCTGAGTTAGCTCAGGTAAACCGGGGATTTCAAGTCGCCAACCCTCATCTTCGGTGGTGTATAGCAGCAGGCGATTGAGTTTGTACATCGCCATCACATCAAGAATTCGCTCGATCGTTTCCACACTTTGAAAATTTCGGCTGACATCGACGTGTAGCCCGCGATAACCGAAACGCGGCGCATCCGCGATGCTTAAATGCGGCAGCCTTACTTCGATCTTCGCCGCGTTTTGTGTTTGGAGAGGCAGGAGATTCAGCAGGCTTTGCATTCCATAAAAAAGACCCGCCGGATCGTTACCGATGATGTCAACTCCAGAATCGTCGATCTTCAAACGATAGGCTTCGTTGGAGATCTCGTTAACGGCAGTTGGAGCCAACAAAAGTCGTATCGCATGTTGATGGCGCTGGCTGGTGGTTGAAGAAGCCATCGATTGGCAAGTTATCTGACACCGCTGTTGAAGCTGAGCCGACAGATATTCAGCACCGCTTTTCAAACCTTCGGCATACTCAATCCAAAGACCGTGCTTGAGTTGCAATGACCCCGTGCCCATCGTGGTCTGAAACGGAGTGGGCACAATGGGAGGCAATTCATTTAGTGGCAACTGATTTAGAGCCGAGTACTCTTGATAGCGAACTTGTGGAGACGGGATCGGATGCTGGTCGTTGGGGCTGCGATTGATTTGTTCTGGTCGAGTAAACGGAAGGATCTGATAATTGACCACTCGCTGGATGCGCTGCGACTCTGGTTGGTCGTCGTCAAACACGAAATATAGCCCCAAGGGAGCGTCCGATTCTTTGATCACAGCTTCAACTCCCAGATACCGAATCTCGATCGACTCACCAGGTTTCAAATGAAATCCAGGATTGGGTATCAATCGATACCAGTCTCCATTTAAGTGTTCGACAGTGGCCATCTGCTCGATCGGATGCTGGCGAATCGGCCTGGGGGCCATATTAAAATACAGGCCCCATCCAGAATCCCCCAAGGGTTGCTGTCCCGCATGGTGCAGCAGGAAGCGAGCTTCGAACACTTCGGGTGTCTGAGTGAAATTGGTTACAAGTTCCCAGCTCACACGTACAGGTGATTCGGCGATCGTTACCGGAGAGTGCGGTGGCTCAGCTAGCAGGATGGCTGTAATCCACAGC
>DAIRSD010000432.1:0-4360 GCA_036804625.1 Aureliella sp.
CGTGGATCCTGCGCGAGCAATCACAGCGTCGACCGTTCTGGACTGTGAACCAGCCCTTGGAGGCCGCTCCGGTAGCTCTTGGTGGGCAAGGCGTCGCATTGAGTGCAACCAGGGCTCAGGGGTTTCGCGACCTTTACTACACGGCGGTCCATCGGCAAGGTTATCGCAATTTCGACTCGACAGACTTCGGGAATGCTCGTGATCAATTGCGAGATCTGGCACCTGCCGGACAATCCGCTAATGGCATGTCTGCTTCGCAAATCGTACGATCCGTATATTCCACTCCTGAGTCTTGGGCTGAAACAAAGCTTTTTGGCCTTCGGAATCAAAACAGCTACGAATTGGGGCCTGGCCAGTACCTACCGCTGGGGGACAATAGCGCTCAAAGCTCCGACGGAAGGATGTGGCAGAGGAACTATGTCGAGGAAAAATACCTTCTGGGAAAGGCATAGCTGGTATTTTGGCCGCAATATTGGAATCGAACGATACCTTTCTTGCCAAACTTTGGCAGGATGGGTTTGATCCGCTAGCCGTAATCTGCAATGATCTCGGTACTATTCATTGAATTGTGGTCGCAACCTTCCCGTGTGGTCGCAACCAAAAAGGATGAGATTGGAAAGGGTAAACATGGACAAGCTGTAAGCTTTTCCCCACACTTAGTAAATATTTGGACAAGCTGGAAGCTTTTCCCCACACTTAGTAAATACTTGGACAAGCTGGAAGCTTGTCCCCACACTTAGCAAATACTTAGTGGATTGGATCGATTTTATTATCAGGGATGATGCAGTCGATGAGTGCTGTGCTGGAAGTCGAAGGACTTGAAAAAACGTATGCCAGAAGACAGGTTGTGGCTGGCGTTAGTCTCTATGTCAACGACTCAGAGATCGTGGGGTTGCTTGGGCCCAACGGTGCTGGTAAGTCGACCAGTTTCAAAATGACTTGCGGTATCGTCAAACCGGACCGAGGCAAGGTTCTGCTTAACGGTCTTGAGGTTACCGACTGGCCCCTTTTTCGCCGCGCCAGCGAGGGTGGCATGGGTTATCTAGCACAGGAATCCAGCGTCTTCCGCAAATTGTCAGTCGAACAAAATATCTCCAGCCTTTATGAGTTGCTGGGTGTTCCTTACCAAGACCGCAAGCAGCGTACCGCTCGCCTGCTGGAGGAGTTTGAGATTTCGCATATCAAACGCTCAAAGGCCGGACGATTGTCCGGTGGCGAGCGAAGGCGATTGGAGATTGCTCGTAGCCTAGTTTCCGATCCCAAGATCATCATGTTGGACGAACCCTTTGCGGGAATCGATCCAGTCACGGTTCAAAACATACAGCAGATCATCGCTAAACTTCGCCAGCGCGGTATCGCCATTCTAATCACCGATCACGCCGCGCGTGAGATTCTGGAAACAGTAGATCGTTGTTACGTCATCAGTAAAGGCAGCGTGCTGACTCAAGGCACACCTGAACACGTGCGTAACCACCCCGAAGTCCGCAAGCAATATCTTGGTGAAATATCCAGCGAGTCGACCAGTGTGCCTGCGCCCCACTTCTTCAGGCGCTCTGACCGCACCGATTCCAGTGCCGCAACACCTACAACACGACCCTTGCGCCGTCGCGGGGACGTCTAATCCGAAATTGTAGCAGGCACACTCCGTGTTTCGTCGGTGTGGCGTACGCGAGCTGAAGTTCCACTGATCGTAGTGGGACTCGCCAGAGTTCCTGACTCTGCGAGGAATTCTGTCGAATCCCACTACGGTAAATCTATTTCTGCGGCTGGCTGAATCGAGAAGTATGCTCAGGGCAAGGCTTTCGCCTACAACCCAGCTTGCTTGATCAACTGCTGAGCTTCATTATTGTCGGCTAGCTTCTTACCGATCGCTTCGATGCACTGCCGAGCTTCCTCTTTGAGCGCTGGTTTCGCATGCGATTCAATGGCCAGTCGCAATGTTCCAAGGCTCGGATCCCGCTTCAGTACATCCAAAATCAGTTTCTGCTCGGCAACATTCTTAGCAGCAGCCATGGCCTGTTGGCACATTTTCACGCGATCTTCGTCAGGCATGACAAATTGCCGCGCGACTCGAATGTACCCGCGCATGGCTCGGACTTGAAATCGATCGGCTGGCCCTTTTGTTGCTAAATCTAACAAAACGGGAGCCACGTCGATCGTCATCCACTCACCCATCAAACGGCTGGTGATGTCCCGTAATGTGTCGTCTTTAGATCTAGCGTACTGAGCCACGGTTTCGAGCGCTTTGGTACCACCAACCGCCGCAATGATTTCCAGAAGCGTAGGTTTCACGCTTGCTGGCGCTCGCTCGACGGCACCGCTCAGCAGCGCCGCGCAGCCTTCGCGATCAGGCATCCGCACGGCCGCAGTTCGCAGCGCCGAAGCCGCAGCGGTTGCATCGGCAGGTAGTTTGGGTTTAACGACGATTCCTACTAACGTATCCAAGCGAGATTGAGGGACCGTTTGACCCAGGGCCTGCAGAGCGGCCACGCGAACCGCTTCACTATTGTCATCGATTGCCTTAACCAGTTCATCGGTCGCTTCCAGTTGTCGCAGTCCGATCACCTCCAACAGTACCTGCTTGTCCTGCTTGGCATTAGGTAACCGTGCCAGGATCGCAGCGTTGACCTGTGGATCTGACAAGGCAACAAGCGCAGCCCGAACCGCAGGTCGCAGGTCATCATTCTGGCTTCCTACGCTCAGCAGCGTGTCAACACAGGTTGCGTCGCCGATGCGGCCAAGGACGTTGATCGCAGCCAGTCGAACCTCTTTGGAGCCGTTGGACGCTAGGGTCTGCAACGACTTAAGATCGGCTCGACCCGCCAAATCCCCCAACGCCTCGACAATCAATGCTGCACGATCTGTAGTCGCCTGACTCACTTCAGCCATCAAAGCTGGCCCCAGTTTGTCGCTGGATAACTCGCGAGCGGTCTGCAAGCCAACTGCCAGCAATTTTCGATTGGGTGACCGTAACTGTTCGACCAACAATTCGACACCTTGGTCACCACGAGCCAGAATCGCACCGCGAGTTGCTTCCACAATGCGTTGCTGAGGAAATGAGCCGCTACGGATTTTGTCACAGATTTCGATGGCATTCTGAGCATTACCCTCTTTGAGAAACCGCTGGGCACAATAAACGCAACCCTCAGCCACCGCTGATTGCAGTGGCGGTTGTGCATCGTCTAGGAAGCCAAGCAACTTAGCGGACGCTTCGTCAGTGCCAATGCGACCAAGTGCCAGCGCGGCTGCGGATGCCACCTCCGGCGAGCCTTGCTGCATCTTGGTCGATAAAATTTCAACGGACATCGAGTCGCGTCGAACTCCCAAAGAATTGATCACGCCAATAAGCAGCAGGTCATCCAGTTGCTTGGCAGCCTGTCGCAACGCTACGTTGGGTTGATCACCGGGAATCGCCTCCAGTGCAATACGTGCCCAGGACGCCAGACGTGGATCGGCAAGCAACTTGGATAGTTCTGGCACTGACTGCGGTGATCCGTAGATGGCCAATCTCTTGCAAGCCAGCGCTTTTTCTCCAGGATCCGCGTTCGCGTTGGCTAGGATAGCAATGAGATCCGTTTCCGACGTTAAAGTAACGGCCTGCTGGGCTTGCCCCGAGTGACTGCATAGCAAACTGGCCAATGAAATCATGGCAAGCCAAAGTCTGTGTCGAACGAATGTACGCATATTCAGGAACCTATATGTTTAGCTTTGAAGAATTGAGCAACGGAGTAGAGAAAGAATTTGAGGCTTAAATCCGGTAAGGCTCTCGCAGCGCTTCGGATCGCAATCGATTTGCTTCATCGTCGTTGATGAACTCGTACTTCTCTATGTCCAGTTTGACCGTTCGATTCAAAAACAGAGCGACATTCGCCGCATGACACACGATATGTGCTCGTGCTGCGGCAACTGCATTGCCCTTGGGCTGGCTTCGAGGCTTAACGCAATCCTGAAAATCTCGAACGGGAAAAGTTGCGGGATATCCATCGATCTCTTCGTCCACCCGACCTGCCAGAAGCTCTGGCGAACTGAGTACCAATTTGCCACTGTCCCCAGCTTCGACCCAACCCGATTCCCCTTCAAACCGAACCGGACAGGAACCCAACGGAATCCAGTTCTTTTCGCGGAAAATCAACTGCGCTCCATCGGCGTAAGTCGCTGAAATTTCGCCATTGGCCGGCGGGGTGTACTCGATTGGCGGTGGACAGGCGTTAACAGCCCACTGACAAAGGTCTACGGTGTGTGAACCCCACTCGAGCACACCGCCACCAACCAGCCCCCCGCCCTTCTCGAAATGAAAACCGTCGAGATGTTTGGAGTTGAACGGACGCCTCGCAGCAGTGCCCAAATAGGTGTCCCAATC
>DAIRSD010000433.1:0-4344 GCA_036804625.1 Aureliella sp.
AAGTCCCGACCAGACGCCAAATCCATCAATCTGAACAACCTTGATTTTCACTTTGCAGATCCTCCAAATCGGCGTGTGGGTGCAAGTAGATCCACCTGATGACCACGCAACAGGTCGACACCCAGCAGTGTACTTTTCTCCAAGGTAGCCAACTGCGAAGTCGCGTTGGCGGGGGTCAGTGCAGCCTGCCAAAGATGTGTAGCCGGCACTTCGGCATCCACAATCGTCTTAAGGCTTAGCTTTTTGGCTAGCTCTTTTCGATGGGCGGCTGCCGTGCGCAGAAAATCGCCTAGAATCGTATCTTCATCTTTCCATTTAGCGGGCAACTCACCCGGCGGCAAGATTTCGATGTCGGTGGACCAGCAACTGGGCTGGCCATGTCCGAATTCACGACGCAACCAAGTCAACAAATCTTCGACAGCACTGGGGCCAACCACTGTAGCATTTTCCAAATCCATATTCACTCGCCACTTGACCAGCAAGTGCCGACCAGACGCTTCGTTCTGAATTCTGGCCACACGCTTGGCCATCAGTGAGTGCAAGTCGCGTCCCAAGGCTACATCTTCGGCGTCGATGTCCTGTTCCGAGTAGCGAACTAAATCGGCGTCAATCGAATGAATCTGCAATTGTCGCTGAGCGTCTACGTCTACCAGCACAAAGCCATGAGCACCTTCCTCTTTCAGGCAACGGGCTTGAGGCGAACCGCAGTAGCGTATGGCTGGCTCTTCAGTCTGCACGATACTGGCTTGATGCTGCCCCCCCAATGCCCAGTAATGAATGTTCTCGCTGGCCAGCGATTCAGCGTCCGCTTTGCCATGTGCTACTCCAATGACAAATGTATCATCCGACTCGTGAGCGTACTCGGCAGAGCGTACAATCTCGTTTCCTTCGGTACTGCGGCCAATTAGCGTGACCAAAGCTTCCTGATTGCGGCGAAATACAAATGTCTCGGCATGTTTGTTCGAGAATCGATGCACGTTGGGAGGCAAAGCAATCGTGCTGGGCCAACGATCAGTATCGTCCACTACGCCGCCAGCCCAATAGACTTGGATGCCGCGCGCCCGCAGGGTTTCGAAGTGGTCCAACAAAAATGCGATACCCTGAGCGCCTGTGGTGGCCGGGTTCAGCAGATCCCCGGCGAGAACAATGAAGTCCACGTTCTCCAGGACCGCATGCTCAAAAATCGCCTCGGCAGCCTTCCAAGGCGCTTCGACCAGCACTCGTTTGAGATGTTCTGGCAGATCCAGAATATCTTGAAACGGTCTTTCTAAGTGAAAATCACTGGCGTGAATAAAACGAAATGATTCCTTCGCCATGAGACCAACCTTCCTTGGTTTACCACGACACGGCCTGTGTAACAAAAATTTTCTAAGGCAAGCGGCGGTTGCGATTTTAATGTAGCTACCGTCGCCAGACGGTGGTCTTAGACGGTATCAAGTACACTTCAGCCGCCCGCCTAAGTGGCGAGTTTAACGCATTTCTCCATTTCATGCCAACAGTGATTGCTGGCCATTTCCACTCATTTCTTCAGCTTGGCTGGCAATACTAGCATTTGAAATTATTTGTGAGCCTAGCCAGGCTTAGGCAGTTGATCGGCCAGAGGAGTCACCTGCTGGATATTGGGGGTGATATCCGCATCTGCCTGACGCGTTATCCACTGAAGACCGCCTACGACGACCGATTGGAAGATTGGATTCTCCCAAACATCCTCGCGGTGTCCCATCGAAGTATAAAAGACACGGCCCTGTTTTTGCATTCGAGCCCAGGTGGCGGGAAAAGGCGGACGCTCATAATCCAATCCTTTCATTCCTTTTGTCTCTTGCACCAAGATTACATGTAGATCCGATGCAAAATTCTTGAGCGAGTACCACTCTTCGTGCATGTTAAAGCCTTCACCAGCGGCCTGAAGACCCGGAAACTTGGAATTGACTACTCTTTGCAAAGCGTCCTGCTGCCGACCATGTCGAATAAATTCTCCACCCAGCATGTCAATGTACGGATCTCGCTGGTCCTGTGTCTCAAAGGCGGCACCTTGGGAGTGAAACGTATCGCTTGCACAGTGACTGCCAATCATTCCTGTTCCACTGGCAATGGCTTGCAAAAGATTTTCCTTGCCCTGCTCTGACATTGGCTGCGACTTGTCACCGGCCGGTTTGGTCAGATCTCCGGTGGAGAAGAAAAAGATCGCGTAGTACAGTGTCAGATCCCCATCAAAGACCGAGCCATATTTGGTTTCAAAAATTTCAAACCCAGCTTTGCCCGCAAACTCCGATAACAATCTGCCCGCATGGCTTGGGGCGTCGCTGGTGCGCCGGATGACCGAATGTTCAAAGGTCTGACTTTTCGTAAAAAAAAGATCCTTTTTCGGTGGCGGTTGATCGTTGGCTAGCAAGCTGGGAACAAATTGAAAGAAGGGTGCCGCCACAGACAACTGGGCAGCAGCCTTCAGGAGTTGTCGACGGTCTATGTGATTGGTTAGCGACGATGACATGGTGTGTGAATCCTTTAAACAAAATAGTTGTCAGTAAACAAAGAGCAGGTCAGTTGTATGATGCTCGTGTCAAGTTTAATTCCTACGCTGTTAGCGGTAAATCGCGGTCCATCAGTTGTCGGTAGACTCGTTGCACTTGCTTGGGCTGAATGTTCCTGGGACCGACCCAAAGCTGCATTCGGGCTCGACGAATCACTCCTTTTTCTAAAAAATCGCCAAACAGATTCGCCTGTTGAACAGTATCCGACGGGGCGTTGCGCCATGACAATTGCGACTGATCTCGCGGGTCGATTAGCCAAAGGCAACTGGTGCCACCTATCTGGCTAGACCACGCAGCGGGATGCTCCGGCAGACCGGTTGAGCCTACTTGGCCAGTGGACGACTTAGCCTTACTAACCAGATCGCTGTGGGACCAGGCGGTCCAAGCAGCGTCTGATCGGCTAGCGACTGAAACCGATGGAGCGGTATCCAGCAGTTGAGTCTGAATACTGATCCAGACTTCCACTCCCACTCGGAAGCCAGGTAGTGGATCTAGAATTCGCCAATCTATTTGGAATCCGTATTGGTCCTGGGGAGCCTGGCCAAAACGTACGATCAGGTCTTGCTGCCGAACATAAATTTCTTCGGCGACCATCGTATGGCTTGGTAACGGCTGAACGGACATCGCTTCCCAACGTGGCCCGCGTGATTTGGAAATAACCAAGCCATGAGCCGGACGATTGGGGTCCAATTCGACTTGCCATCCGTTGCCGTGAGTCTGAGCCACGGTGCGAAGTGGGCTCCACCAACTTGACATCTTTGATTTCCTTAATTCCATTACTTCAAATAAGAATGCAATCGCTGATCCCTTTGACTAATGATTGGCAATGGTGGGCCAGCTTGATTTCTTTGCTGAGCGTTTGCGGTATGATTCTCTGTCAAGAGCAATGTAATCATAGTAAGAAACCAGATTACTCTTGTCGGACCGGTCCGTCAGCGGTTACGAACATTATGTACTGAATCCAGATCATTTCCTACCATGGATAGGCTGCTGAGCCCATCCCGAGATTCGTTTTATGCCTGAAAAATTACGCACTCTTGACGATTCACAACTTTTGCAATTGCGGCGCTGGAATACTCCTACAATCTACAACGGTTGGGAGCAAATTACGACTCTGGATGCTGCTTCTCCAGTCACTAACCTTGAAACTTGTTGCGACTTCATGCCGCAAATGGGCCCAATGGTCGGTTGGTCGGTCACTCTAGTGATTCAGCCCAGCCAGATCAGTCACAAAAGCAATCGTCAGGCTTGGTCGGAATACCGCGACTATTTAGCCCAGCAGACTGGCCCCAAGATTGTTGTCGTTCAAGACTTGGATCGCCCTCGCGTCATCGGTTCTTTTTGGGGGGAGGTCAATGCGAATGTTCATCGCGCGCTTGGCTGCGTTGGTACGATCGTCGATGGTGCCGTTCGCGACGTGGACGAAATGACATCCTCTGGCTTCAAAGCCTTGGCACGCAGATTGTGTGGCGGACATGCTCATGCCATGCCTGTCCGCTGGGGATGTGAGGTTGAAGTCTTTGGCACGCGAGTCGGTCCTGGACAGCTAATCCACGCTGACAAACATGAGTTTATTGCCATACCCAAGGGCGATGAACTGGAGTTGCTGAGAGCGTCTGTCCAAATGGATATTCACGAATGCGAAACGGAGATCGCAGCCGCGCGAAGCGACCAAGCGGTCAACCCCAAGCAAGTTCTTCAGAATATCGATGCAGCGTCCGTTGAGTTTCGTCGCCGCGTCCAAGAGATGTTCGGGCGACAGGGCGAGAACAGATTCTCAGTAAGGGCCGTCGATGAAGCGAGCCAGCTAATT
>DAIRSD010000434.1:0-4325 GCA_036804625.1 Aureliella sp.
GAGAATGGATTTTGGGGGCTCAGGGTAGTCATTTCCCGTTTTTGGCAGGCGCAGTGAGTGATCCTCAGAAGCAGTGGCCATACCTTGTCGGTTTCTTGCAGAAGTTGTCTGAGGCCAAGTTGTGGCAAGACGACAATTTTAATCAAGCCAATATCGAAAAATGGTTAGCGTCCATGTCGCTGGTTATGGGCTATTTGAATCTAATGCATCCAGAGAAATCGAACATCGCTTATGAAGTGGTCAGCCAATCCGCCGATAGTGACGATGTGGACGTCACCGTGGCGGACCAGAAGCCGGTGAAGGTTACTTTCCAAAAGCAGGGCAATCTATGGATCGTGCCGGAAGCCATACAGGAAATCGAGTCACAGTTGCAAGAGGAAAAACAGACCAATGCTAAACCGCAAGGGCTGACGATGATGTCTGCTGGCATGTCGTTTGTTGCTCCTGTGATGAAGAAGCTTGCCGAAGCAAGGACTCGTCAGGAGTTTGATCAGGCACTAGCCAGTTCTGGCATTCAGCAAATGATGGGGGCCGGGGCTCGGTCAGGCGCAGGCGGTGCTGGCGATATGACTCAGTTGCCAGCCATGTTAACGGGCTTGCCCTGGGGTTTGCCAGGATTCCCGAAAGTTGGCTCGGGCAATTAGCATCAAGGGTGTATCGGACCGACGACTGTCATGCATTTGGATCTGGATCGAACCATTGTTGCTGTTAGCAGTCCGTTGGTGCCGGCTGCCAGGGCCATTGTTCGGATCAGCGGTAGGCTAACACGCAGTCTGCTGGCTGCGGTGCATGCAATGCATTGCGCCGAGGGTCAAGGTAGAGGCCACCAAATTGGATTCGATTGCCAGGGTACAGGTCCAGAAATAGAGCGTTGGTTGGCTTCGAACGAGCCTACCTATTTCTTAGCCGACTTCGATTTGAATTGGTGCAATCGAAGAATTAAAGTTGGCGTCTACTACTGGCCAACACAGCGCAGTTTTACGGGTGAGCCCTGCGCTGAACTGCATCTGATAGGCAGTCCACCCATTGTACAGCGGGTTCTAGATCGGCTGCATCAGTTGGGGGCCTACCCGGCAGACCGCGGTGAGTTTGCGCTGCGAAGCTTCTTGGCTGGAAAGTTGGACTTGGTGCAGGCCGAAGCGGTGTTGGGTGTGATTCAGTCGGTGCACGGCCAACAGTTGCAGTGGGCGCTATCTCAGCTAGGTGGCAACCTGAGCCGAGCGGTTCAAGGTTTACGAAACGAAATCGTTGAACTGCTTGCAAGACTGGAAGCCGGTCTGGATTTTGTCGATGAAGACATTGAATTCATTACATCAGCAGAATTGCTCCAGCGAACCGCGAAAATATCAGGCCAGATTGCGGCATTGGCCGAGCAGCTTGAGGCACGCGGCGGAGCAAACCGGAAACTGGAATTGGTGTTAGTCGGGTTGCCCAACGCAGGCAAGAGTTCACTGTTTAACGCTCTGCTGGGGCAGGAGCGATCGATCACCACAGCGCAGGCGGGTACGACTAGAGATGCGGTAGCCGCTGCGTTAGACATTCCGGGTGTGAGGGTAACGCTGGTGGACACGGCTGGAATGGAAGAACTGGAGGAGGACACGCCACGATCCGCCGCCCAAGGTGTACTCAAACAGCGGATTGAAACGGCGGATATCCTGCTTTTGTGCGTTGATGCCAGCGATCCGCCCAGACCCGAGTGGCTAAGAGATCAACGATGCCAGTTGGCTGCAGATCACCGCGTAGTGTGGGTGATTGGTACTAAAGCGGATCAGTTGCAAGAAGTCTCGAAAGATTTTTCACTGGACCAAATCGTTTCTATCCATTGGCCGGATTCGATCCAATCGCTGCGCAGCGGACTGCAGCGGTTGATTGAATCGCACCAACATTCAAAATTTACCGAGGCCACCTACCACACGGCGGTCAGGTGTCGCGACGCTTTGCATCGTGCTGGTTCTGGACTGGAACGAGCCATGGGCCTGTTGCAATCCGACGAAGGTGAAGAATTGGTGGCAAGCGAACTGCATGGCGTTCTGGATGACTTGGCGTCGATTATTGGCCAAGTACACAACGACGATATCTTAGGAGAAATTTTCAGCAGATTCTGTATCGGCAAGTAGCCGCCCAGTTTGCCGCTGGCCGCTCCGCAGGTCAGTAAATGTTTAACGAAAGCACCGTGCTATTCAGACGTCCATGAAGGTTGTAAGATTTTGTGGATTGAACGGAAGAGCTGGACCGGACGAGCGATCCACTACTATTCTTGGACTGGCGGAGTGAACCCCTGCAGAGGTTGTAAAATTGATTGTCATGAAAAGTGAGAATATAAAGTCATATATCCATCGCACGCGAATCGGCTTGCGCTTCACTGGTTGCCATAGCTTGCATAGTTGCCGAAAAATCATTGGCACTTTTGTCCTTGGGATGATTTGTGCAGGGACCTTGTCTGCGGATTCTCCGATAGATAACTCACCAACAACTGCTTCGGCGCTAGATGGCTCACAGCGTTCAACTCGCCTGCTGGACTTAGACAACTTAGTTGCGTGGTGCATAGTTCCGTTTGATTCTCAGCGGCGCACTCCGGCTCAGCGAGCGGAAATGCTGGTCGAACTCGGGATTCGCAGATTGGCTTACGACTGGCGCGAAGAGCATGTTGCGACCTTTGAAGACGAGATTTTGCAATGCCAAGAGCACGGTATCGAACTGTTGGCGTTTTGGGGACAGCACGATCATGCCTTCCAGCTATTTCAGCAGTACGATCTCCATCCACAAATCTGGCAAATCATTGGCGATCCTGGTGGCGAGAGCGACTCAAAAGTTCAGAGAGCAGCCGAAGCGCTGGTGCCGCTCGCTCAGCGAACTGAAGCTTTGAAGTTGCCGCTGGGGCTATACAACCACATGGGATTGGACGGTCAGCCGGAGAACATTGGGGCCGTGGGTCTGCGATTGCATGCCTGGGGGTATCCGCATGTGGGGATCGTCTACAACTTTCATCATGGGCATGATCATATTCAGGGCTGGTCTGAATCCTTGCGGGTCATGTTGCCTTACTTGATGTGCGTCAACATCAACGGAATGAATCCTGGAGCCGAGCCAAAAATTTTAGCGGTCGGTAAGGGGCAATATGAGCGAGAGATGATTGAGACCCTTCTGCGAAGTAACTACCGAGGTCCGATAGGAATTATCGATCATCAGCCCGAAGTCGATGCTCGGCAAGCACTGCAGGAGAATTTGGCCGGACTAGCTGAACTGAAAAAACATTTGCCTACCAATCTTAACAATACGAGTGCTGCATTTTCCAGTGATCGGTTTGAGCCGCAGTATCGCAGCGACTTCGTTAGTCGACAGCTTGCTGCGTCTGGTCGCCTGGGAGATGCGCGTCGAGGTGCAGCGGTGTTTGGCAGTGATCAAACCGCTTGTGTTTCTTGCCATGCTGTGAAACGGCCCGAACTGCAGTTGTCAAATGCTGAAGAGGCACCAGTGCTACCCGAGCAAGTTGGTGGTCTAGTAGGTCCGGACCTTCAGCAGATACTTAGGTCACGTACGCCAGAACAAATCGTTGAGTCGCTATATTGGCCTGAGCGTGAAATTGATGCCAAATATCGACTGTGGCAGGTGCTGACCGTAGACGGCGCGGCTCATAGTGGTTACTGGACTAACAGCGATGATCAGAACGCTTCGATTCAGTTGAAGGAAATCTCAACGGGTTTGAGTATCGAACTGGACCGCAAAGAAGTCGAGCTTGTGCGACCGATGGGAACTGCGATGCCTACCGGACTTTGTGATCGACTGACGCCGCTAAGGCAATTGGATTTAATTCGCTTTTTGCTAGAACTTCGCGAGAAGGGTGGTGTATCGCCTCAGGACTACCAGACCATCGCCAGCGCTCCACAGCATGGCGTGGCCAAGTTTCCATTTGAGTTGGAGCCCGTAGATCCTGACCGCTGGCCCGATCACCGAGCATCGGTCAATCGAGATCGAGTTTACGATTTTTATACCAAGCAAGCCGAGTGCTTCCGATCGCTGCCTTCCGCTCCGCTGTTGCTGCAGACCTATCCCGGTCTAGACAGTGGGCGCTATGGGCATTGGGGCAATCAGAACGAAGCGACATGGGCAAGCGATGCTTGGAACGCAACCATGCTTGGCAGCATGCAATCGGGTGTCTTTCGCGCGGGGCAAGCCACGGTCACTCGCGGCATCTGTGTTCAACTTGGCAGCCCGGCAGAACTAAACTGCTGCTACGATCCCGATACGCTGACCTATCAGGCGATTTGGAAAGGTGGATTTGTTAAATTTTCCAGCGTTCGGCATGGCTTCTTAGATGGTCTGCA
>DAIRSD010000435.1:0-4316 GCA_036804625.1 Aureliella sp.
GTTGGCTCAACTCTTCGGCCAAGTGTTTGGCCAAAGGCGATTGCAGCTTGGTGAATTCAACCATCGCCGTTCGTGGGCGCACATCCTGGTGGGTAAATAAGTTGACATACTCCTTCAGCCGAGCGATCGCCGTATTGAAGCTCATCGATTCAAGATCATCGGTAACTGCGGCGATTGTGCGGTGAAGCCTCTGCGCCTGCTCGCCGGACATGGGCTGATCCGAAACATTTGGCAACAACACCACTTCGTCGCTGCGAACATCCATGATCATTCGCCAGACGCGATCCAGGAAGTTGCGGACGCCGCTAACCCCTGACATGCTCCAGGGCTTAGTGGCTTCCAGTGGTCCCATGAACATTTCATACAACCTCAGAGAATCGGCACCGTACTCGCGCACAATCTCATCGGGATTCACTACGTTTCCTCGGCTCTTGGACATCTTGTGAGCGCGGCTATCCACTTTGATATCCGGTTGATCGACCAAAACAAACCCGTCACCCTTCTTGGTTACCTGAGCTTCTGCCAGCCGAACAAGCTGTGCCTCCTTCTTTGTCTGTTTGCAAATCGTAGCACCGGTTTGTGCATCGCGAGTCAAGCTTTCAGCTTCTACCCAATGTCCTTCAACTTGATAGGCCGTATATTCGACTTCACCCAAGATCATGCCCTGATTGACCAGCTTCTGGAATGGTTCCCTCATGGACACATAGCCTCGATCGTACAGTACTTTGTGCCAGAAGCGAGAATAGAGCAAGTGCAGCACGGCATGCTCGGCACCTCCCACGTACAAGTCCACTGGCATCCACGCTCGTTCCTTTTCCGGATCGCAAAATGCCTTTGGATTGCGAGGATCGATAAAGCGCAGATAATACCAGCAGGACCCCGCCCACTGCGGCATCGTATTTGTCTCGCGTCGATAACGCTTGCCATCAAGCTGCACATACAACCAATCATCAGGTGATTTACCCAGCGGTGGTTCGGGTTTGCCATGTGGCTTGTAATCTTCCAGGTCAGGCAAATCCAGTGGCAAATCTTGGGGTTGCAGTGCGCGGATGGAACCCGTGGGGTTGCCTTGTGCGTCAAGTTCGTGCAGGATTGGAAATGGTTCCCCCCAGAATCGCTGACGACTGAACAGCCAATCCCGCAACTTGTAATTGACCGCTTGGCGCCCCAGCGACGAACTTGCCAAATCCTCGGTGATCCTTGTCTTACATTCAGCCGTATCTAGCCCATCATACTTTTGGGAATTGATAACCGTGCCTTGTCCGGAGAAGCAGCATCCACCGCGGAGTAACTGATTCACATCCAACGACTGGCTGTCTTCTGGCTTAACGACCGGTACGACGGGAATGTTAAAAGTCTTAGCAAATTCAAAATCTCGCTCATCGTGCGCTGGCACCGCCATGATGGCACCCGTACCGTAGCTGACCAATACATAATCGGCAATCCAGATCGGAATTTCTTGACCACTTACAGGATTGATTGCATAAGCACCGGTAAAAACCCCGGTCTTTTTCTTTGCGTCTCCCTCGGTTCTCTCTCGATCACTCTTAAACGACACGGCGTCACAATATGCCTGTACCGCTGCTCGTTGCTGCTCGCTGGTCAGTTTACCAACCAGCGGGTGCTCTGGAGCGATCACCATGTAGGTGGCTCCAAACAGCGTGTCTGGCCGAGTCGTGTAGACTCTCAAGCAGTCTCCCGCTGCTGTTTCAGGGAATCCATGGCTGAGTCGCTGGTTAGACCACTGAACGAACTGAGCCTGATCCCCTAAGAAGAAGTCTACTTCCGCTCCCAGGCTGCGACCTATCCAGTCGCTTTGCAGTTTTTTGATCCCTGGAGACCAGTCCAGGCCCTCCAGATCGCTTAACAATCGTTCCGCATAGGCTGTAATCCGAAGCATCCACTGGCGCAGTGGAATCCTCTGTACCGGATGGCCACCTCGCTCGCTCTTTCCGTCGATCACCTCCTCGTTGGCTAACACTGTCCCCAGAGCAGGACACCAATTGACAAGCGCGTCATCTTGGTAAGCCAGGCGATGACGATCGCGATACTTGCCAATTGCTACCTGGCCCTGAGTCTGGATCTCCTCCGGTATGGGTAATTCGGCGATGGGCCGACCCTTTTGTGCTTGATGATCAAACCAAGTATCAAATAAGACCAGAAAGATCCACTGTGTCCAACGAAAATAGTCGACGTCCGTAGTGGCAAGTACCCGATCCCAGTCATAGCTGAAGCCTAACATCTTCAACTGTCGCGTGAATTCGGCGATATTCTTTTCAGTAGAAACACGTGGAGGAGTATTGGTACGAATGGCATGCTCTTCTGCTGGCAAGCCAACTGCATCAAACCCCATCGGATGAAGCACACTTTTGCCTCGCATTCTCGCATAGCGACACACAATATCCGTCGCAGTATAACCTTCGGGATGCCCCACGTGTAATCCTGCACCGCTGGGGTAGGGAAACATATCAAGAACATACAACTTCTCCCCAGCAGGCTGTTCGGGAGTCCGAAAGGTGCGGTTGTCTTCCCAGTATTTTTGCCACTTGGGCTCTAATTCAGCAGGGTTGTAACGAGGCATAATATGGCGTTTGGTTCAAAAAAATTTTATCGCGTGCGAGGACCGTCCAAGGCTAATGCCTAAAGCCCAAGATTCCCGACTAATTCCACATGGTCGACACCGACCGATAGCCAGAAACATCCATTTTATAAGCGCTTAGGCCAGAATTTGGTAGTCGAAAGAGCCGCAGTTCATCCGCTGAGTCAAATCTTCTACTCAGCCTTGCCTGCTAAAATTTCTGCGATGTGAACCACACGCAATTGCTGACCGGATCGCCGCACCAAGCCTTCCAGGTGCATCAGGCAACTGGAATCTGTAGAAGTCAGGACCTGAGCCCCGGCTTCTAGATGATCCTGGATACGATCCCGGCCCATCATGACCGAAACACCCTCTTCGGCCACTGCAAAAGTCCCCCCAAAGCCGCAGCACTCGTCGCTACGAGTTGGTTCCACTAGTTGGATTTGGGGCACCATTTCTAACAACCGTCGTACTTTGCTCACTTGACCACCGACTCGTTCCGAACACACATCCAAACGCAGCTCACGCAGTCCGTGACAGCTCTTGTGCAATCCAACTCGATACGGAAACGGACTAGCAAACGACTGGACCTTCAACACGTCCGTCAGAAACTCACACAACTCCCACACACGGTGTTTCAGTCGGTCGTAGGCCGCATCACCATGAAAAAAAGACTCGTAGTGATGTCGCACCATAGAAACGCAGCTTCCCGACGGTGACACCACATGATCGTAATCAGCAAAGATTTCCACAAAACGCTGGGCCAGCGGACGCGTATCATCGACGCATCCAGTGTTGGCCATCGGCTGACCACAGCAGGTTTGCTGCTGAGGATACTCCAGACTGATCTCAGAGAATTGCTCAAGAATCTGCACCGTTGCCATACCAACTTGTGGATAGAATTGGTCGATATAACACGGGATAAACAGTCCAACTCTCATTCTCAGTCTGCGCTCTCATTTTCGTGGAAAAAAGTTCTGTTGGTTATCGCTTCGCCCAGTAGTCCACGACAGTCGCCTTCTCAAGATGAGGCATCAACATGTCGACAAAAGCTTGATGCGCCGGATGCTTCAGGTAGATATCACGATCTTGCTCGGAGTGAAACGTGATCAAAAAGCAATGTGTCAAACCTTGATCCAGTCCTTCGGGACTATTGTTGGTTCCGTATTCAAAGTCCTGAACAACCAAAATTTCCTTCTTCAGTTCTGCAAACGCACGTACAATCTTATTCACCTGCTCGCTGGAACTAGACTGTTTGAACTGAAACAAAACTACATGTCGTAGCGACTTAGTTTCCAAGGCCTCCTCCTTTTGAGCAACCTGCTGAGCCGTAGCGAGATTTTTCCTGGCATCAACCTCATCAGCCCAACTCACTGAGCACCACTGTCGTACCAGCACAAGTATTAACGCGATTCCGCAGACGCACAATAGGCTTGTTGAAGAACGCATTTTATCCCCAATCATCAAACTTCTCCTGATTAAAATTTATCTCACGGTATTTGGATCCACCAAAAAGAAGCAAAATTACATCTTCCGACAGGCTCGAACCGTCTTTTCCACATTTTGCTCATGCTCTTCAAGTTCTCGCCTCAACTCTGATCCAATATTCAACTCCGGGCCAAACCTGAATTGATGGTACCAGTAGTTCAGAAACTCCAACGCCGCTGCCAGACCATTCGTAGATGTGCCGCCGACATAGTTGATTTACGCTAAGGCTCGCCGGCTGAATTCATGTAAT
>DAIRSD010000436.1:0-4306 GCA_036804625.1 Aureliella sp.
GCCAAAACAATCGTTTGTGATAGAATCACGAGCAACCCTGTGGCGATTGGGTCCGATAAGCGTTCGCAGATTGGGAGCCATTGCGCCTTACAAAACAGTCTCTAACCTGTGACGTGAACGCCAACAGCACTTTCATGAAATTCAAGCAAACGTCCGTCCAAACCACTAATTCGTCCTCGCTGCGAGATCAACTAGCTAGCATTCTGCCCGCTGATCGAATCCAGGATGATCTTTGCGCTCTGGCCGCATTTCAAAGCGACGGTCTGACGGCATTTGCTGTGAAGCCGCGAGCCGTCGTGGTGCCTCAGACAGCCGATGAAGTCGTGCGAATTGTTCGTTGGTGTTACGAAAATCGAGTGCCCATGGTTCCACGCGGAAGTGGTACTAGTTTGTCCGGTGGCTCATTGCCGCATGCTGACGGAGTGGTAATTGCGCTGAATCGCCTGAACCGCATTTTGGAAATCGACTTGGAAAATCGCTGTGCCGTTGTTCAACCCGGCGTGATCAATTCTAAACTGACCGCAGCCGTCGAACAGGCGGGATTGTACTATGCGCCAGATCCCAGCAGTCAGCAGGTCTGCACCATCGGCGGCAATGTTGCTTTCAACTCGGGTGGCGCTCACTGTTTGAAATACGGCATGACCAGCAATCATATTTTGGCCATGAAGGCTGTACTGGGTGATGGTCAAGTGGTTCAGGTTGGCCAGACAGGCGGCGAGTCGCTGGGCCCAGACCTGGTTGGATTGATGGTAGGTGGCGAAGGGCTCTTAGGAATCGTTATCGAGATCACAGTTAAGCTGCTTCCCAAACCAGAGAGCTTTCACACCGTGCTGGCCGGTTATCAAACGCTTCAACAGGCGGGCCAAGCGGTTGCCCACATTATCGGAAGTGGATTGCTGCCGGCCGCGATCGAAATCATGGACCGGCTGAGCATGCGAGCGGCGACAGCAGCCGTGGGTGCTAAGTACCCCAAGGATGTCGAGGCGGTTTTGATCGTTGAGCTGGATGGAAGTGCCGATGCGGTGGCTGCGGAGCGATTGATACTGGATCAATTGCTGGCCGATAGCGGATCCACCGAAATCCAAGTTGCCCGTTCGGCGCAGGAGCGAGCCACGATTTGGAAAGGACGCAAAAGCGTGTTTTCCGCAGTGGGACGCCTGAGCCCAGACTTTATCGTGCAGGACGGAGTTGTTCCGCGAAGCCAGTTGGGATTCGCGCTTAGCCAAATTCAGCAACTGGCTCGCGAGGCGGGAATCGAGGTGGCCAACGTATTCCATGCGGGAGATGGTAACCTGCATCCGTTGATCCTGTTTGATGGAACTCAACCCGGTCAGTTGCATGCCGCTGAAGAACTGGCCGCCAAGATCGTGCAACTTTGTGTTCAGCTTGGTGGCTCGATCACCGGTGAACATGGTGTAGGCATGGAGAAAAGGCAGTTTCTACCCGATATGTTCTCTACGGAATCCATTGACTACATGCGGCGATTGCGTTTGGCATGCGACCCACACGAAATCTCAAATCCTGGTAAAATGTTCCCCGCTGCCGAGGCTGCCGCACTGGGTATGTACGGCATGCACCCGCTGGAGAAGGCAGGGATTGCCAGTCGAATGTGACGGCAACTGGCCTAGACAGACCATTGAATAATAGGAGTAGAATTAAGATGCAAGACGCCAATTCAACTTTGGAACATGTCACACTGCGAGCACTCAAGCGACTCAAAGCGCTGAATCAGCCGATGAAGGTAGGCGATTCGACCGGAGTCAAGCTGTCCAGCCGAGACTTGCTGATTCGATCTCTTGCGCTCAGGCGCTATCTCCTGCGTGAAGTGCTATCTGATGACGAAAAGCGGGTGGGAGTGTTCTTGCCTCCAACCGTTCCAGGCATCGCTGCTAATTTAGCGCTTAGTCTGGCTGGCCGAGTCACGGTGAACCTGAACTACACAGCTAGTTCAGCTCAGTTGAAGCAGTGCTGCGAGCTGGCGGGATTAAAACACGTGATCACTAGCCGCAAGTTCATCGAAAAAGTTGGATTGGACGTGGGTGTTCCGCAAGTATTCCTAGAGGACGTCCGCGATCGAATCACCTTAGGCGATAAATTGTCTGCGCTACTCAATGTTCGACTTCGATCAGCCCATTCACTCCATCGAGCGCTGGGGCTATCGGGATTAAGAGCCAGCGACCCGCTAACAATCCTGTTCACTTCAGGTTCGACAGGTTTTCCCAAGGGGGTGGTACTGTCCAGCGGCAACGTTTCCAGCAACATCGACGGAATCAATGAATTGGTACATCTATCCGAACGTGATGTGGTGATGGGCATCCTGCCTTTGTTCCATTCGTTCGGATATACAGTCACTTTATGGACTCCTCTTTGTCTGGATTGCGCATGCGCATACCATTTTAGCCCCTTGGAAGCCAGACCTATTGGCAAGTTGGCTCATGATTTCAAAGCTACTATCTTGATAGCTACCCCTACTTTCTTGCGATCATACATTCGGCGCGTGGAACCTGAGCAATTCAAGACGCTGGAAGTCGTCATCGTGGGGGCTGAGAAAATGCCAATCGACGTGGCCGAGGAATTCGAGAAGCGGTTTGGTGTTCGTCCCGTCGAGGGCTACGGCACCACGGAACTCAGTCCGGTAGTGAGTGTGAATGTGCCCAAATCGCGAGCAACATCCAATCGACCAAGACTGCGCGAAGGCAGTGTAGGAATTCCATACAGCCAAGTAGAAGCTCGCGTGGTATCCGTCGATACCGATCAACCGCTTGGTACCGGTGAGTCGGGGTTGCTAGAGATTCGAGGCCCCAACGTCATGCAGGGCTACCTGGATCGCCCCGATTTGACCGCCGAGGTTATGCACGACGAGTGGTATCGAACTGGTGATATGGCCAAGATCGACAAAGATGGCTTCATTCACATCACGGGTCGCCTGAGTCGCTTCTCCAAGATCGGCGGCGAAATGGTGCCACACGTTTTGATTGAACAGACGATCAGCGACATCGTTGGACTGGACGATGAAGGCCTTCAACGAGTGGCCGTGGCTTCGGTGCCGGATCCCAAGAAAGGCGAGCGCATTGTGGTTCTGCACACGGCCGGGCTCGGGATGAACCCTGGACAGATTGTTGAGAAGCTATCGGATAAAGGGCTTCCCAACATCTATTTGCCCGGCGAAGACAGTTTTGCAGAAGTGGAGGCGATCCCCATGCTGGGCACAGGAAAATTAGACCTGAAAGCCCTGCAGCAGGCAGCTAAAGATCTGTTCGCCAGCGCAGCCAAGTGAAGCATCGAAACGGTATCCGCTTTTCGACTTGCATCTTTTTCGCAATACAACTGTAGGGTGTGTGCAGAGATCGCTCGCGCGCCACGTTCAATGTTGGCTGCAACTTGTGGTAAGTAGCGGCAAAGGACTCGGGCAGCATCGAAGCGATCTCGTAACACACCACGCCCCGATCACCGGGGCGCTGATTCGTCCCATCCAAAGCCAGTGGTGCGTTACGAGGTCCGAACCAGCGAAGGGCTGAGACTTTACTCTTCGGTCAGTGACTTTCGCAGTGTTCCATGTTTCGACATCACGGACCTCTGCACGACACCCTACAATTTCCATATTAGCGAGGTCGGACCAGTGAGATGGTTGGCGGGTTGGTTATGGTATGATATTCGGATGGGATTGCTTAGGCGCTGCTCAAGACCGCTCATTCAGCCTACCAGGAGAACACATGTCGGATTATCGTCGCTGGTATGTGCCAGGTGGGACGTACTTTCTTACGGTGGTGACGTACAAGCGATACCCGTTTTTCCGCGACGCGTCGGCTGTCAATTTGCTTCGAGAGGCTTGGACCAAGGTCCAGCGTGAAAAATCGTTTACAAATGTCGCCTCGGTACTGTTGCACGATCACTTTCACTGCCTGTGGACTCTACCAGCGGGCGATGACGACTACGCCACGCGCATCAAAATCATCAAAGACTATTTCACTTCCCAGTGGCTATCGAAGGGCGGGCTCGAATTGCCAGTCACACCCTCGCGGGCCAAACGCGGTAATCGCGGAATCTGGCAACGACGCTTCTGGGAACACGTCATCCGCAATGAAGACGACTTAAAGAACCATTTTGACTACATCCACTTCAATCCAGTCAAACACAGCTACGTTACTAGACCGCTCGACTGGCCACATTCAACCTTCCACCGCTACGTCCGCGAAGAACATTATGCATCAACATGGGGAAGCTTGTGCCCTGAACACATCAAAGATTGTGAATGGGAGTAGTAGCCGTAGTGGTTGTAGTTGTAGGGTGTGTGCAGAGATCGCTC
>DAIRSD010000437.1:0-4302 GCA_036804625.1 Aureliella sp.
CTTCGAGCCAAGTTCTAAATTCCGCCGACCTTTGGCACTTAAGATCCCATAGGTAACGCTGTGGCTAAGGCCAAAAGGGCTGCCCACTGCAAGAACGAAGTCACCAATATCCATCGAGTCGCTGTTGCCCAGTCGAGCGGGCACGAGGCCGGTTTCGTTAAGCTTCAGAACGGCCACATCGGTCGAAGGATCGGTCCAAACAGCGGTTGGATACATGCGCTGACCATCGGTCAATTCAATTCGTATCGCATTGAGTTCGGCTGGGTGAATCACATGTCGATTGGTCAAAACAAATAACTGGCCTTGAAGATCCACGATAACACCTGCCCCCGCCTCATCGACGCGGCTCGCTGCAAATCCTTTTCCGGCAGCCGATTTCTTGGAAGCTTCAATGTGTACAATGCTAGGGCTGGAGAACTTTACGATCCTACGGATCAGGCTCAGTTGTCTCTCCAGTGCATCAGCTTCGCGAGAGATGAGTGCAAATTCTTGGTCGCGATTGCTGGTCGTGCTGCGGCTGGCTGGTTCAAAAATGGGTGCTGCGTCAGGAGCAGGCAGCGGAAGAATATTCCTGGATACTCCGCGTTCACGACGTGATGACAGGTCTTCTGGCGACTGGTAGTCGGCTGGGATATCCGGTTTTAACGAGATCTGACCGTTGGCTGTTGATGAAACTGCCAATATCAAGATGGCCAATCCGGCCACAAAACGATCTTCGTACCAGCGGCGACACACAACCATGAGACATCCTTGCGGTAAGTTGCCCGTCAGCCGCTAAGTCCGAATTGGCGGCGACGGCGCAATGACTACCTTTTGAATTCACAACCCACGCCTGCCCTCCTGGCTGAAACGTGGGAACGCTGTTGTGAATCGGCAGTCCCGCCGAATCGAATGGATGCAATTCATCATGCCGAGCAATGATAGCCAACTACCGCCGCCGCCTGTGATCGTAATGCACGCATTGCGGATAGGTCCTATTTTACGCTGTAATCCAAAGATGGCGTTGGTAGCTGATGATTGGCCCGCTGAATATTAGGCTTGGGACAGTCGATAGTCCAGAGGTTCCGGACGATTCACTGAATTTCAGCTAATCTGCGATTTTATATGGCCTCAGCAACTTCAATTCTGATCAGTTCATGCGTGAACTGATTGGGCTGTTGCTATTGGACTACTGGCAAGTGTTACGTCCGGAATGATCGGTAAGGGCGACTCCAACTGGCTTTCAAGATCTGAGCAACAATCTGAATGGTTCGGGCAGTTTGTCGGGCACTGATACCGCTGCCAAGCAGGTTTTCCCAGTCGCAGAAGGTGTCGATTATACAGGGACTGCACCAGCGATTGATAACCTTCAACCATCGATTGAAGGCTCCAGCTTGATTGAACCATTTGACGACCATACACCCCTAAGCGACATGCAAGGTCTCTGCCAGACAGAAGTTTGTTGATGGCTTCAGCGGTTTCTTCAGGACAAAGAGGCTTAGTCAAAAAACCTGTGCGGTCGGGTAGAACCGTCTCAGAAATCGAACCCACGTCGGGACTGACCACGGGGACGCCGCATGACAAGGCTTCCAAGATCGACACAGGATTGGCTTCATTGCGACTGGTCAAACAAAAGACATCCAAAGCAGAAAGAATTTGCGGTGTATCGCTACGATTGCCCAGCATGTGAAAGTGTTCCGCATGTCCGGTTGCCTGGATCGCTGCTTGGATTTCCTGGCGCTGGGGACCATCGCCAACAATGATAAATTGAGCGGTCGTATGTTGCAAAAGCACTAGCTTTGCTGCTTGAACGAACTGCTGGTGATTCTTTTCAGGACGCAATGCGGCAACGATCCCAACTAGCGGTGTGCCATTTGGGATCTTGAGTTGATCACATAACCAGCGGGCAGCACCAGGTTGCGGTGCAAAGCGATTGGTATCGACGCCATTGGGGATCGTAAACACGCGATCCTTTGGAAATCTTTCGTGCTTGATCAGATGTTCAGCATGTTGAGCTGCTACAGCAATAAACCCGGTGGTTAGGCCTGTTAACAGGCGATTGAGTTTTCCGACGCCATCGGGCCAGCCGGTCGAATGCAATGCGCTGCAAATCACAGGCACGCCAGCAAATTTAGCCGCAAGTCTTCCCCAGAACATCTTGTCGCCAGCGCCCACGGTGATCACGGCATCCGCTTTCTGCTGAAGAAACAGCTTGCGGAGACGCCAAACAACACCGATATCCCATTTATTTCCGATCAAATGACAGTGCAGCGGGGCATGTTTCATGAACTCGTCGCTCATCGCCCCTGGTTCTTTCAAACAGACCACTTCTGGACGAAAATTGAGACGATCCATACTACGAACTAAATTCAGCAGTAGAACTTCGGCACCGCCAACTGGCAGACTTGTGACGATGAATTGAATTCGTAGTGGGCGTTGCATAAAGAACTTTCTTACGAACGAACGTTTACCAACTCAGGAAGTCGATGGGGCGGCTCTAGAAATGGCAATTGAACCTGTTCGCTCAGCTTGCGTGAGTCTAAAGTCAGCCAGTTCTTCAACCGCTGGATGCCCGGGTCGGCGTGAATTCGGCGCAGGTGATAGGCGTCATTTCCAGGCCAGTTCAAGGCACCATATCCGCTACAAAACCCGTTGATGTCAAGCTTTGTTAGAAGATCAACCGCCTCCTGGCTCATGTTCTTAGGATGACCGTAAGGAAATGCAAAATAGGAACACGGGATGCCTAACCACTGCCTGAGAGTCTGGATGCTGCCAGCGACTTCTTCCCAAAGTTGTGATGGATTTGTGACGGTACCGATATCGCAGTGCGAACGGGTGTGGGCTCCGATCTCGATGCCCTGATCCACATAATGACGCAGTTCGTCCACCGTATTTGGATCAAGTGGTCTACCCAGTGCAAGATCATGCGGGAATGGCGTGCCGGACTCGACAAAATGCGTAGCTACAAAATAGGTCATCGGGATGCGGCGACTGACCAGTTCAGGGATCGCAAACTGTGTGTTGTCCGCGTAACCATCATCAAAAGTAATTGCCACACAATGCCGATCATTGTCTCCCCGGCGAATTCGCCCTTGGGCCTCGGACAAAGTCACTAACTCAAAATTAGATTGAAGCCAATCCAGATGATGTCGGAAGTCATCAAACGAAATGGACCAAGGATTCATGTCCCGCTGGGCCACTCGGTGGTAGAACAGAATAGCAATTGGCAGACATCGATCTTCGCGCAGCCTATCCAGCAGGCGGCGGCGATTTCTAGCCGTCATCTGTCGATAGAACCACAGGGCTTGATCGGGTAGAGGCATAGACAACTAACTCAATACAATTTCACGGACAAGCTGGGTGCGCAGTGGTCGCCTTAGGGAGCGGACTGTTTTGCAATTTTGGGACAGGAATCAGGCATAATGCTTCGTTTCAGCAGTTGTTCAACGGGTTTGTTTGCTAAAGCCAATGGGAAAAAATCGTCTGTAGCGGTTGTATCGAATACTTGTCAGTTTAAGGTAGCGCTAGCAACGAATTGCAGGCCAATGTCCGTTTATTTGGAGGTACGTTTGTAGGTTGACCAAACCGCCCGCTCCCTGGCTCTACTTCGCCGCAAAGAATTGAAGATGGAATTTCTGCTGTTTCTCATGATTCCTGCTTTGCTGTTGTGGGGTGGCATCTTCGCCGCACGCGCCAATGTCTATTTGGTTGCAGCGCTGTTTATGGTGGCCACCGCCGTCTTTCCGGCGGAATTCTTCAGCGTACAGGCAGCAGGATTGACTTGGACACTGGACCGACTTTTGTTCCTTGCCATGATTGCCAGTTTTGCGGTTGGCTGGTATCGAGGCCAAGTGGAACTGTCGTCTTGGCACTTGGCTGATCTTGCGGTAGCCGCTTTTCTGGGCTGGCTTGCTGTACGCACTTTCACACAACCGCTGGGTTCCATCGCCCCGCATCAGCCTCATACCCTGATGCACGCGATCAACGGTTATTGCATTCCGCTAGCGCTGTATGCGGTACTACGATTTTCCAAACCAAGTGCGATGGCTTTGCGGCCTGCGTTTTGGGTTATTGCCATCCTTGGGTTCTATCTTTCCGTGACAGCGTGGTTTGAAGCAGCAAAATGGTGGGGATTGGTCTTTCCCAAATTTATCGCAGATCCGAGTCTAGGAATTCATTTTGGTCGTGCTCGAGGCCCCATGCTCCAGTCCGTGCGGCTAGGAGGCTGCTTGCTGGCATGCTGGAGCTGTATCGTGGTAACCTGCGTGTGGCTCAGTCCAGTCTCCAAATCACGTTGGCTATTCGTGGCGGCCTCGATCCCGG
>DAIRSD010000438.1:0-4286 GCA_036804625.1 Aureliella sp.
TACCCTATGGCTTGTTGAAATCAATTGAACTTGCAGTTAACTTAGCGGCGTTTAGAAAAGCGTTAGAGGTTGCGCAGGGAGATTCTGCGAGGCCTTTATTCTGGAATGGATCAATTAACATTAGACTTGCGAGAAGAATGAATGAGTACAAGACAGACGACCAGTGGTGATCAGGCTGTGGCACCCAACGCTCAGCGGCTACTGTGGGCAGGCTTTATGGCTATCTTGGCCAGTGGCGTTGGTTTTTCGGTGCGCAGCGGAATTCTTACGCAGTGGTCCGAACAATTTGGCTTCACCATGACGGAGTTGGGAGCGATTACCGGCGGAGGACTGACCGGGTTTGGAATCATCATCATTCTTGCAAGTCTACTAGCGGATACCGTGGGATATGGCAAGCTGATGTCTGCCGCATTTATATTACACGTGATTTCAGCCGCTATCACCTTAGCAGCGCCAGCAGCTTTCGCAGCCGGCGGTAAAGATGCCGCCTTTCAGTGCCTTTTTTGGGGGATGTTTTTGTTCGCAGTCGGCAATGGCGTCTGCGAGGCAGTAGTTAATCCGTTGACGGCTACTTTGTTTCCCAAGCAGAAGACGCACTACTTAAATATTCTGCACGCTGGCTGGCCAGCAGGTCTAGTGGTTGGTGGATTGGCCTCTGCTTTGATGGCTGCCAAGCTGGATGATGCTGGTAGTGTTGTAGCTAAGGCAGTGGATTGGAAAATACAGATGTCTCTGTTTCTGATACCGGTTGCCCTATATGGGATCATGTTGTTAGGACAAAAATTCCCGAAGTCGGAAGTGGCATCGGCTGGCATATCCGTTGTCGATATGCTGAAGGCTTGTATTGCACCGCTCTTCTTTTTATTGCTAGTACTACATGCTCTGGTTGGATACGTCGAATTGGGAACGGATTCGTGGATTTCGAAGATCACCGGTTCCATTATGGATTCGCCCCATATGGGTTTGGTCCTGTTCGTCTATACTTCGATGCGCATGTTTATTCTGCGATTTGTTGCCGGGCCGATCGTTCATAAGAGCGCTCCCTTGGGGTTGTTGGCGATCAGCGGTGTTCTGGGAGCTATCGGGCTAACGATGCTTGGTGCTGCAACAAGCGTAACCGCATGCGTTGTGGCTGCCACGGTTTATGCCTGCGGAAAGACGTTCCTTTGGCCTACCATGTTGGCGGTAGGTTCCGAACGCTTCCCACGTGGTGGTGCCGTGGCTATTGGTCTGATGGGTGGTGTAGGCATGCTATCGGCAGGTCTGCTGGGTGGTCCAGCTATTGGCTACAAGCAGGACTATTACGCGACCGAGAATCTGAAAAGTAGCGCACCCGAAACCTACGAACGATATGCAGTTAGTGAGCCAAAAGGATTTTTGTTTTTTCCAGAGATCAAGGGATTGGACGGAGCCAAGGTAGGCGTCCTGGGTGATAAGGGTAAAGAGCTTGCCGCTATTGGCGTCGCGTTGCAGAAGGAAGGAAAGCAGGATGCGAATTACGACAAATTGAATCAGTGGTGGCAAGCGTCGCAAGCCACCGCATCTCAAGATGATCAACCTGTCAAACAAGCGGGTCTGGAAGGTGGGCGAATGGCACTCAAGATCACAGCGATTGTGCCAGCAATTATGGCGGTACTCTATACATTGGTTTTGTTGTACTTTAGGTCGATTGGTGGTTATAAGGCGATTCACGTAGATGGGCAGCACTAGAGCTACGAAAAGCCTGCGAAATTTTAGGTAGACTGACTAGTGGCAGTGGTTTGAGCTATAATGAGCCCTCCCGCCTTGATCTGGAATTCGCCTACCATGAAGATTTGCTTTTCGTTGTCACCATTGTGCCGTTCTTGGAATTGCTCAGGAATTGAGTCAAAGCGACCACTTTCCCGAAGACGATTTAAGATCGCTTGGTTCTACCTCTGCTTTGTGGCCCATGGCTGCATGGTACTAGGCCAGGCATTGACGGATTCGCAATCGGCTGTCGATTTCGCAACAGAAGTTCGACCTATTCTTTCGGACCGCTGCTTTACATGCCACGGTCCCGATGCGGCTACGCGCGCCACTGAGTTGCGGTTGGATCAAGAGGATTCGGCGCATCGATTAGCGGTCGTGCCAGGAAACGCCAGTCAAAGCGAGTTGATGCGGCGGGTTGAATCGGATGATCCCGCTCTGGTGATGCCTCCCGCAGATACCAACGCTCAACTGACGGTGCAGGAGCGCGAGGTGCTGCGCCGCTGGATCGACTCGGGAGCCAAATTCTCCAAGCATTGGTCGTTTGAGCCCTTGAAACCGGTGACACTTCCCACGCTTCCAGACGCACATTCTTGGCATACCAGCGACAACGCGGTAGATGCCTTTGTCGGAAATCATCTTTTGGAAATAGGGATTCAGCCATCCAGTCAGGCGGATCGCGCGGCGATCCTGCGCCGTGCAACGCTGGATTTGATCGGTCTTTTGCCAACGACGGAAGAGGTCCAGCAGTTTGAGCAATCGACAGATCCACGAGCCTACGAATCGATGCTGGATCGTTTGCTGAGCAGTCCACACTTTGGAGAGAAATGGGCGGTGGACTGGCTGGACGTGGCTCGCTATGCAGACACCTACGGATATCAGGCAGATGTTTATCGCGAAACTTGGCCCTGGCGCGATTGGGTCGTTGAAGCGCTCAACCAAAACCTGCCTTATGATCAATTCATTACTTGGCAGTTGGCGGGCGATTTGTTACCCAGTCCGACTCGCCAGCAAATTGTAGCGACCGCTTTTAATCGCCATCATCGACAGACTAACGAAGGTGGTAGCGTTGAAGAGGAATTTCGATCTGAGTATGTTGCAGATCGCGTCAATACTTTCGGAGCGGCCTTTCTGGGGCTGACCCTGGAATGCGCAAGGTGTCACGATCATAAGTACGATCCGATCTCCCAGCGAGAGTATTATCAACTGGCAGCCTACTTTAACAGCATCGATGAATCCGGTTTGTACTCACACTTCACCAGTGCGACACCTACGCCAGCACTGGCCTTGGCGACGGCAGAGCAAGAGAGTCGTATCGCACAGCTTGCGGCAGAGATAACTGCCAAAGAACAGCAATTGAAAAACTTGCTAACCAGCGATGCGAGCGAATTATCGACTCAAACCGCCCAGCCATTGGCATCCCAGCCAGCGTCAGGCGATTCGGGTGATGCAGCAGACGCCGTCCATTCGAACCAGCAGTTGCGTGAGCAGATTGAGCAGAGCTTGCAGGAAGAATTGATCGGACATTATCGCTTTGAGAACATGGAAGGCGACAAAACCGTCAACCAAGTAGGCGGAAAGGCCAGTGGAAAACTGTTTGATGGACCTCAGTTGGTTGACGCAGCGGTTGGAAAGGGACTGCTGCTGAGCGGTGAAAATAACGTGAGCGTCCCTGAGGGCGGTTTATGGAATCGTCATCAGCCATTCACGCTGTCGTTGTGGCTTAAGGCACCTCGAGTGTTCAAACGTAGTGTGCTGCTGCATCGCTCGCGAGCTTGGACCGATGCCGGAAGTCGGGGGTATGAGCTGTTAGTGGAGGACGGGCATCTAAGTGCAGCGCTGGTTCACTTCTGGCCTGGGAATGCTGTTCGCGTTGTTGCCAAAGAGCCGCTACCGGTGGATCGCTGGTGTCAGGTTACCTGGGTCTACGACGGGACCAGTCGAGCGTCGGGAATGTGGTTGTATTTGGATGGTCAGCCACTAGAAACGGAAGTTGTTCGAGATAATCTGAATTTGGCGATCCATGGCGATGAAGCCAAAGAATTGACCGTTGGCCAGCGGTTTCGAGACGTGGGTTTTAAGGATGGACAAATCGACGAATTGCGGATTTTTGAAACTGATTTGACCCCCTTGCAAGTTGCATTCTTGTATTGGTTGGATTCGACGTCCGATACGCTTGACCAAAAAATGGCCGAAGTTGATCATTCGATGTGGCAGCAGCTTCAGTTGCAGCGCTCCGCAAAAGTTCTAGAACTGAAGGATCTGTTGTACCAACTTCGTCAAGAGTTGTCGCAGATCAACGAGTCGATTCCCAGATTGATGGTGATGCAGGAATTGCCGCAACGTCGACCAACCTACGTTCTGAATCGCGGCCAGTATGACTCGCCTGGAGACCAAGTGTCTCGCGGTGTTCTGGAGAATATTATGCCGCTAGGGACTGTCATGGGATCTGCCAGTCATTCTGACTTATCATCTGACTCCACGCAGGCCATCAACCCTGACTTCACTACGCGTTTAGTCCTGGCCAATTGGCCGACCTATCCTCGTCATCCGCTGAC
>DAIRSD010000439.1:0-4264 GCA_036804625.1 Aureliella sp.
CGTGCATAATCCTCCTTCTTGACCGCAGCTTGCATTTCCTTTCGCAATTGCAGAAGTCGGTGCTGCCGATCCGGGGCTCCCGAACTGCGTGCTGGCCGTTTGCCACGATGCTGCTCCGATCCATGGATGTTCAGCAGCAGAGGCTCGATGTCCTTTCTAAAATGAACGTAATCATAAGCGCACCCCAATCGTCCTGACTGGCGAAATTCGGCAAAGCTGATACCGCACATCGGACAGGTTTTCTTGTCTAATTTTGCCAATTGTTCGGCGGTTTGCTCCAGTTTCTATTGTTTAGCCAGCATATTAGCAAGCGCACTGGTTGGCGATTCGTCACTCCCCTGCGACAAGTAGACCCTGGCGTGTTCTTCGCACAAGTGGATCTTGATCGGGCCGCTGGGTTGTGTCAGTTCGGTGATATGGAAGGTGGCCGGCTTTTCACAGTGTTGGCATTTCATCTTGATCTTCCTAAAAACGAAATCTTTGTGGTTGCGACCTTCCAGGTTGCAATAGGATCTACGCTAGTGCAGTGGACAAGCTGGAAGCTTGTCGCCACGTTTTAGCTTGGATAAAGCGCTAGGCATCCAATGATTCTAAGCGGTGACGCCTCAATCAACCAGCTACTGGCCTGTATTACTGGACCACTTGAGCGACCAAATCATCAAGCTGCTTGACATCCAAATCGCGGCCGGAAGTCAAAGAGAGTACCGAATCCACTTTTCCTTCCTTAGCAATCATCACGATCAACTTGGCTTTCGTGTTCAGTTTGTAGGCCGCCGGACCAGTTCGATGATCCACGGGCACAACCAGAGGAATCAGTTTGGACATCGACACGCTGGCAAGTTTTTTCGCTGTGTCGGATACGCTGTTCTTGTCATCTCCCAGCACGTTGACGAAAGCCTTGAGCTGCGATTGCTCATGAGATTTGACCAGTTCATCCAGGTGCCGAATCAATTTGACAATGGAATCATCGCTGCTACGAGTAAAGACAATGATTTGAGGGCGAGAACCATATTTGCAGCGGTAGCAAATCGTATCGTCAATGTCTACTTTGTCGCCGGAAGCTCCGCCCAGCTTAGTAACGTAGAAGGCACCCAAGTCACTTCCCTCGGTTAGAGCTTGCTCAGTCGGCTCTGCGTGTAGAGATAAGTTACCGCATAACATCATCCAGGTAACACTTAGAACTGACAGCAGATACTTCATGACTGGCTCCGTGTAAAACAGTTTGGACCGCAAAAGGCAGAACGGACTTTTCAACTAGCTTCGTCCGTTCTGCGACTTAGACACACCACGATACTACTTGTAGTACGGCGTAAATTCCAATCATAAACAGAGTGATTCGGAACGCATTTCCCAATATTTCGCTGATGATCAGTTCCCGTTTTTCGTGACGCGTCGCACCGATCACGGCCGCTGTGGCAGCCAGCTACGGAACATACATCAGCATATAAAACCAGGAGACGCTAACGACCATTGGATTGCTTTCTAATGCAAAGGATCAAGTAAAGATGGTTGGTTAGGCCGCGTTTTCAGCCTTTTCGTCTTCGTCTTTTTTCTTCTTCGCGTGATGAGGTGGCGGAAGTGGTCCCGAATAGGCATCATAGATAGCCAAAACATTTAATAAACCAGCAATCATCACGTACAAAGTTCCCAGTTCAAACCCCGAGGCCGTGTCATAATGCCACTGGTCCAGTTGTCGCGTGTCTCGCGGAGCCGCAAAAGGTGCGGGCTGACCCTGCTCGAAAAACCAACCTTCAAAGAACTGGGCCTTGTTGCCACTTTTTCGCCATGCCTGAATGGCTGCTGGTACGGCTGGCAAGGCATTCCCGGATTGCAGAAGGTACTGCCAACGCTTCTCGACGCCATTCCAAGAGGCGTAGACACAGCGTCCACCCGACACCACAAAACCCAGGGCCAGACAGATCATGATCGATGCAAAATAGATGCGAGCCTTGAAATGGCGGCCCTGATAGTAATGCCCTAAACCAGGCAACAACCAAGCCAGCAGCGCGGCCAATTGACGGTTTCGTAGATTTAACGGTTCGCCATCGGCAATGACCACATCACCTGTCTGACTATTACTGTTGGATTTTGCCATAACTTTGCTCGCCAGCCGCCGACCTTCTCGATTGCCGAATAATACCTAGAGCCTAAAACAAACTATCCACCCCCTCCCCTGCCTTCTCCCCCGAAGCGGTGGAGTCAATTCTGAGAGGCGATCTACGCTCACAAACCACTTTCCCGGTGAGGAGAAAATTGTTTGCACCAAATTGTACCCGGATTGCCGAGTCAGCACAGCCTGAACTTAGAAGAGAAGAAAGACCGATCGCTCCAAGTCCAGGTTACATGGGCAAACTTTACGCTCTAATTTCGGTAGTTAGCCTCGAATCTTGCTATACTGGCTCGAGGAAATCTGACCCGGGGCTCCAGATCATTCCCGGGCTCGCCTGAGGACCAAGATATTCATCAATTGCAAGGAAAATCAAATGGCAGTCCATTTCAAGCGGCTCACAGGAGTGGTGCTTTTTACTGTCGGTACAGTTGTCGGGATAACCGACCAGGTGATCGCCCAGCAACATACGATAAGAACTTTCCCACGACAGCAGCTCACCGACACCTACTTTTCCGAAGGCATAGCGGTTGGTGACATCAACGGTGATGGATCTGTCGATGTCGTTTACGGACCCTATTGGTTTGCTGGCCCAGAATTCACTGAGAAGTCGGAGATCTTTCCAGCAAAGCCGCAACCCATGGATCGGTATGCGAATCACTTTTTTGCCTGGATCTACGACTTCAATGGTGATGGTGCCAACGATGTTTTTACAGTCGGATTCCCTGGGACCAAGGCATACGTCTACGAAAATCCAGGCAAAGGCGTTGGTCAGTGGAACAAGCATCAGGTCTTCGACTGGGTTTCCAACGAATCTCCACAACTGGCTCAACTGGTTGGCGACCAGCGTCCGGAGTTGGTATGCACGCGTGACGGCTTCTTCGGCTTTGCAACCATCGATTGGGACCAACCGTTTAGATCTTGGACCTTTTACCCGATCTCCGAACAGATCGCGGATCGCAAGTTTGGTCATGGGCTGGGCATTGGAGATGTCAACAATGATGGATTGTTGGACATCATTCACTCTCGAGGCTGGTTTGAACAACCCGCCAGTGGTGCCACCGCAGGTCGCTGGCGATCGCATCAGGCCGCCTTGAGCAATTCTTACGGCGGCGCGGAGATGTACGCTTACGATGTTGATGGCGACGGACTGAATGATATCATCACCTCCGAAGCGGCTCATGATTTTGGTCTATCTTGGTACAAGCAGATTTTGGTCGATGGCCAAGCCACGTTCCAGCGGCATGTCATCGTAGGCAGCGAAGCTTCCGAAAATAGATACGGCGTGCTGTTTACTGAACCACACAGCCTGCGACTAGCAGACGTTGATGGCGATGGCTTGCAGGACATCGTCACCGGTAAGACCTATTATTCGCATCATCAAAAAAGCCCCATGTGGGATGCCGGGCCAGTCGTCTACTGGTTTCAGTTGGTTCGCAATTCGCAGGGCATCGACTGGGTTCCGCATCTGCTGGACAACAATACGGGCATCGGTAGGCAAGTCGTGGTGGCTGATGTTAACCAGGACGGTCTGCCTGATGTAGCTACGGGTGGCATGCTGGGTGCGAATATCCTTGTCCAGCGTCAACAATCCGTCAGCCATCAGGAGTATCTTGACGCACGGCCCAAGCCACTGGCGGTTGATCCGCAGCTAGAACAGAAAACTAAATCGAAACCTCTGCGAATGCGAGGACCACGCGGTCGTTCGGGCGAAGGTGGCATAGCAAGTCAGGTGATCGAGGCAGAACAGCTTAACCCGCAAGTCACCCGTGGATCGGCGAGCCCGCAGGACATGCGAGGATTTCCCGAGGATCGATGGAGCGCTGGCAGCCAACTTTGGTGGACAGGGGCACGCATAGGTGATCAACTGACCCTGGACCTGGATGTCCTGTCTCAAGTAGACCGTTTAGAAATGGTACTGACCTGTGCGCCTGACTACGGCATTTTCGAAATTGCGCTGGACGGTCAACCGCTGGCTAATCCTGTGGACCTATTGGAACCTCAAGTTGTAACCACAGGGCGATTACAATTCGATGTTGGAAAATTGAAACCTGGCAATCACTCATTGGTCTTCACCATAGTCGGGGCCAATCCCAAATCGGTCAAGAGCTATATGCTGGGGCTGGACTATTTGCGATTTTTTTTAGCAGCTAAAAA
>DAIRSD010000440.1:0-4261 GCA_036804625.1 Aureliella sp.
AAATTATGTCTTCCTCTGCTGCGTGTATGTCTTGAACGAGAAATGGCTTTGCCCGTCATTTTTTGTTATTACGCTTTCTCACAGCCAATCCGGATTGGCGGGATGCGGATATGGGCCAAAGTCTACCCGCTTGGATCGCAGCCTGTAGACTCCTAAACGATCCGAAAAGCGTGCATGCTTTACGACTTGGGATCCCAACTCTCTTCCCACATGCAGTGTTTGATGGTGTGGCGGTTCTTGATCAGTTCTTCAATGGACGGCTGATCGCTCAGTGCGCGCTGAATCGCTAGCTTGATGGCGTCATAGTTATTCTTGTAAAGGTCGGCCTTATCTAAGTTCTCCTGTCCAGCACAGCCTGGATCGATCCACAGCAGAGCGATGATGCATAGATCGTTCACCTGGTCGCGCGGAATGATGCCTTCGATCACGGCGTCCACAATGCCATCAGCCACTCCCGCCTGTACGACTCCACCAAACAGTTCGATGTTGGCGGCATCCTTGAGCGTGACTTTGGGAACCATCATCGTCGCTGGGCGGACCATTTGATTGATATCGCGAACGGCAAACATCGCGGTGTGACCTTTGCTTTGTGCCATCATCGTGGCAAAGGCGGTCCCCACAGGACCATCCACCGCTCCGATGACAATCTCTGGCATGGCGGCTGTCACGTCCTTGCACTCTGAAAACACGGTTGCTTCGCCAGCTTTGAATATAATTTTGCTCATTGGCGTATCCAATACAAATAAGAGTTGATGTCTGAGGTATCTGATTGTAATTCAGTTTGGTTGTATCGCATACCCGAGCAGGGCTCGCTATCGCGACCGCAACCATTCAGTGAAACTTGACGCTGCAGAACTTGATCAACTGAGTACACGCAGGATCAACTATCCGGCGGATGGTTCGGAATGGGTTCGAAGCGGTGTATACCTTAGATGCTTAAAGTCGACGCAAAAGCCCGCCGCTTTAGGGCTGCAAGCATACAGTCCACAGCGTATCGGCGTGCCGTGTTGATGGCCCAACAGCGGGGCCACTCGCAGTTGCTGCCACTGCTGACCATCCAGTGAACTCTCCGCAGTCACATCGTTACCCTTGAGCGTTAATCGAAACCAAATCTGAAGGATGGAATGGTCTATTGGCTGAGTTGACCAATCGGAATATCCATGATTGGTCACCACCGCCCCCAGGTGATTAAAGCCTTCGAGTTCAAATTCAACCGAGGTCTTAATCCAGCAATCACTGGAGATCCAAATCATCAACCCGGCTTGGTCGTATTGATGCTGTGGATATAGTTTAACGCAAGTATCAATCTGGAACGCATCAGATGTTGACAGGTACAATAGATGCCCATTATCCGCTTGAAAACCATAATGAGTGCGCTGCCAAAAGTCGCTTTGGGCATCCGGCCAGATCTGCAGGACATTTCTGTCTGGGTTGAGCAGCCATCGACTGGGCTCTGATTGCCAATGAAGCAGTGGACTAAGCCTGGGTTGATCAAAGGACTCGCAGAGCGGCTGTTGGGCCATGTTTGACCGTTGTGGCATGTTTGATCCTTGTCGGCTAACCAAATACCCAGTCCAGTCCCAAGTCCAAATTGATCGCTGAATGAGTCAACGCGCCCATGCTAATTCGGTCTACTCCAGTTTCTGCAATCGCTCGAAGCGTATTTCGAGATACTCCGCCGGATGCTTCTAGCTGAACTGTCGGACTAATTTTGTCTCGCATTTGTACGGCTTGTCGAAGTTGATCAATCGACATGTTGTCCAGTAGCACGATGTCTGGATCAGCAGCCAACGCATCGCTTAGCTGCTCAAGTGAATCCACTTCAATTTCGATCATGATGCCAGGCGATATGCCGGACTGACTCGCCAATGCCTGGCGAGCCAAATGAAGGGCTTGGGATGGGCTAAGCATCTGGCCGGTCAAACGATGGTGGCAGGCCAGATGGTTATCTTTGATCAAAATCGCGTCATATAATCCAGCGCGATGATTGTGGCCGCCGCCGCAATGCACCGCATATTTCTCAAGTCGACGCCAACCAGGAGTCGTCTTGCGAGTGTCATATAGCCGCACGGGTAGTCCATCCAGCAGGTCGACATGCAGCTTGGTCCAAGTAGCGATTCCGCACAGGCGACCTAAGAAATTCAAAATGGTTCTTTCGCAGGTCAGTACATCACGAGCGTCGCCGCGCAATATACCTAACACCTGACCAGCTTCGAAAGGCTGACTATCCAGCACGTTCAATTCAACGGTCACACTACTGTTGATCGCTTGAAGCATCCAGTCGACAAGCTGCAATCCCGCAGTCACTCCGGGTGCCCGCGCGGCAATCGATGCTTTGGCTGGTACACCTTCAGGGACAACCGCGACCGTAGTGAGGTCAAACCCTCGCCCCAGGTCTTCGCGCATCGCCAAGTAGACCAACTGAGTCAAGTCATCTCTCAATTGGTTGTCACGCAGTTGTGGCGTAAAATCCCGGCGCTCAACAGTCATGTTCATATTCTTCCGCTTTTCAGATCTCAAGCTGATTGCCGGATCCAATAACCGGCCATTAAGCTTCGTGCAGGAAAGTTAGTGGAATCAGATTGCCTTCGTTGTCGCGGCAGTCGCATTCGAAGTGCTCCGGAAACAGGCTTTCGCTGCCCAAAATCTGTACACTGACGCCACTGGATTCTTCCAGTTGCATCACGTCGCGGCGTTTGCGATTGTTTAAGTACGCTGCCACCTTGTCGTTGACCCGAATGGTGATTCTGGCGGCGCGGGGTTGTTGGCAGGCCATCATCAACACGCGCACCACTTCGATGGCCATACTTTCGCTAGTTTTCACCAGGCCGCGACCCTGGCAGCAGGGACAGTCTTCGTAAATGGCTCTTTTCAAGCTTGGACGAATACGCTGCCGAGTCATTTCGATCAAGCCGAATGGGCTGGTTCGAAGGATTCGAGTCCTGGCGCGGTCGCGCTGCATGGCGTCGCGAAGAGCATGTTCGACCTTTCTCTGATGGGACTCACGTTTCATGTCGATAAAGTCGTTAACGATTACGCCGCCCAAGTCGCGCAGACGCAATTGCCGAGCAATTTCTTTAGCAGCCACCATGTTCAATTGAAATGCTGAATCTTCGGCAGAACCATCTGTGCGAAAGGATCCGCTGTTCACATCGATGGCTACCAGAGCTTCGGTTGGGTCGATCACGATTGATCCACCGCCCTTAAGCGGAACAACACGCCGCTGGATGTTGGCAAGTTCGCGCTCCAGGTCGTATTTATGAAACAGAGGGTCGCGGCTTGCGTAGAATTTAAGACGTCCTACATGTTTGGGCATTACAAACTGTAAAAATTCACGCGCCCGCTCGTAGGCCGATTTTTCGTCGATCACGATCGAATCGATGTCCTCAGTGAAGATATCACGAATCGTGCGAATGATCATGTCGCTTTCTTCATAGATGTCACACGGACCAGGCGTATTCTTAACTCGTTTGACCAAGACTTTCCAGAGTCGTACCAGATAAGCCATGTCGCGCGACAGTTCGCGTCGCGTTCTCTCCAGACCGGCTGTGCGAACGATAAACACAAGCCCCTTAGGAGGGTTCAAACTCAAGAACTCTTGCTTAAGTGCTCGGCGCTGTTTCTCATCCTCGATTTTGCGACTCACGCCTACTCGACCTAGGGCAGGCATCAACACCAGGTAACGACCAGGGATGCTGATGTAGGTGGAGAGGGTAGGGCCCTTGGAACCGATACCTTCTTTGATGACTTGGACCAGCACCTCGTCACCGCGGCGAAAAATCTCCTGGATGGGCGGCTTGAATCTTGGACGTGCGCTATATCGTTTTCGTTGGGGTCGCGATGGACCGGATGATTCATCATCGTCACCTTCATCCACGTCGACACCAGGCACATGGCCATCCATGATCTCTTTAATTTCTTGAGGATCGTAGCCAGCTTGACGAAAGTACTGTGGCTCGACATCGCTGATGTGCAAAAAGCCGTTCCGGCCCACGCCAAAGTCTACAAAAGCAGCCTGAATGCTGGGCTCCAGATTTACAATTTTTCCTTTGTAGATATTGCCAGCAAAATTGTTTTGGCTGGCCCGTTCCGTGTACGGCTCCTCCAGGCCACCATCCTCAATGGCCTCACACCCGCGCTGCTCATCACCAGGCACTACACCCTCCCAGCGGGCGGCTACCACATCTTCCTGGAACAAACCGTTGAGAACCTCACGAGCCAAACCCTCACCGTCCGCTGGTTACAGATGGGGCCAACAGAC
>DAIRSD010000441.1:0-4220 GCA_036804625.1 Aureliella sp.
CCAAAAATCTCTCCGCGTCGCAGCTCTATATTCACATCGCTTGGAGCGTATCGACCAGACAAGTGACGAACATCTACTACCACTTCCCCGATTTCATGTGGCACTTTGGGATACAGCTCGCGAACATCCCGTCCGACCATCAGGGATATGATCTGTGCGTCCGAGACACCTTTCAACTCGCCCTGCCCTACCTGTTGGCCGTCGCGCAGCACACAGTAACGATCGGCAACCTCGCGCACCTCTTCCAAGAAATGACTGATATAGACGATGCCAAGCCCTTGGCTTTTCAGCTTGTCGATGATGGAAAACAATCGGCGAACGTCAGCTTGTGGCAATGAACTGGTGGGTTCATCGAACAAAATGATCCGAGCCTGACTGGCCAATGCCCGCGCGATCTCAATCAACTGCTGCGTTGCTACCGACTGCCCGCCGACGATAGCCTGCGGCGAAAGTTCGGAAAGCCCCACCGCAGCCAGGACCTCACGCACCTGGGCTCGCTGACCAGACCGCCAAAGTATTCCACCCGGCAAAGATGGCAGGCCCAGAAGAATATTGTCTTCGACCGATAGATCTGGCGCTAAACTCAGCTCCTGATAAATCATGGCCACACCAGCTTTACGCGCATGATGTGGATTGCCAGATGGACTGTAGGGTTGACCTTGCAGTCGCAGTTCACCCTGATCGGCGCGGTGGGCTCCGCTAAGCACCTTCAGTAGAGTACTCTTTCCTGCTCCATTCTCTCCGATCAATGCCAACACTTCGCCAGAGCGTACGTCCAGACTGACACCGCTTAATGCCTGAGTTGGACCAAAACGCTTGCTGACGTTTAGAATTTCCAACAACAAGGAACTCATGGTTCGACCTAGCGAAATTCGGTACTCGGTGGCCACTGGCAAACATACGATTACTGCTGCAACGGAGGCTTCAGCAGCATGCTGATTGGCTGCGAATCCATGTTTTCTCGCGTTGCAAAGGACTCGCCGGTCGAGATGAATTTCTGGACGGTCTTACCTTGTAGCGATTCCACTAGCGTTTTTACGCCTTGCATCCCCATCTTAACCGGATCTTGCAACACGATCCCAGCGCAGGAACCGGATCGCAGCGCTTCAATCAGCGCATCGCTGGGATCAAAGGCAACAAAACGAACTTGCTGATCTACGCCTGCATTCTTAAGTGCCTCAAGAGTGCCGTTTGCGTTCGGTTCGCAAACAGCAAAGATGCCAGATAAATCCTTTTGGTGAACCTGTAACAGTTGGTCGACCTTTTGTTTCGCACTGGTCGCATTGTCGCCGCCATACTGATCGGAAGAAACCACTTTGATATCGGGATATTTGGCAATCGCGTCCAAAAAACCCAATTCGCGCTGTTCGGTGCTTTCACTGCCTGCAAGATACCTGAGCAGAATAACATTGCCCTTGCCACCGATAGCTTTGGCCATTTCATCAGCCGCTAACTGCCCGCCACGAAAATTATCGGTCGCTACATAGCTCACAATCTCAGGGCCGGAATCCAGACCACTATCAAAAATGATCACAGGAATTCCCTCGTCGATAGCCTCTTGCACCGCATCCACCAATCCACCCTTCTGATTTGGCGCCAAAACAATTCCATCCACTCCCAAAGTAATCATGCTTTTGACTACTTCGATTTGGCTGCCTGTGTCACTTTCAACTACCGGTCCGCGCCAAATGATTTCGACATTGCCTAGTTCTTCAGCAGCCTGCTGAGCACCATAATGCACGGATTTCCAAAATTCGTGGCTCGTTCCTTTAGGAATGACCGCGATGCGAAGCTTCTTGGATAAAGCTGCACTAGCACCAGCTTGTTCGGGGGACCGACCGCATCCTGCCCCAAGCGATCCGATGAGCAGCAGACACAATCCGGTGAGCAAAAACAAACCAGATTTTCGAAAGAGAATGACCGTTGGCTTCGATTTCATAATTGTTTGTCAATCAAACGGAAAAGGCGTGCTAGTTCGATACCTGGTAAGGAATGGAATGATCGAGCGCGACGCGAAAACGTTCCTCTACTGAGGACGTGTGTTATTCTGGCGTGACATGGCTCTATCTGTGGTATTATCAATTGCCGGTACCCAGTTCAAGCTTCTGCCAGAACACTCCCAAGCGATCTCCACGCCGCCGAACGTCCTCTAACATCACTTCGATATCTGGGCTTAGATTGTACTTGATCGTCTTGCCTCGGAAAACTACGGTGATTTCTCGAGAAAAGTCGACCATCTGAGGCGTCAGCCATAAAAGGGCCGATCGATCTACCGACGGGATCTTAGAAATGCGGACACCGTTGAGAGCCTGGTCCAGCAGCATCGCTTCAAATTTCCCGCGCCGCGCCGCATCGCGGCCCGAGTCCAGTTCAATTGCATTGGTCATCACTTCGGGCGTAAGCTGAGTTGCCTCCAGCCAATAAAAGAACCGATCGCCGCTTCGCATGGTCACGAAATCCAGTGCCCTTGGAGCCCGCAAACGCTGTCTGCCGGCAAGCTGCATCCATTGCATGATCCTAGGCAATTCAGCGGAAAACAGGCCTCGCCCCTGTCCGATATGCTCAACCACCACGCAGTCGTATTGTAGGCTCTTCAAATAACGATCCACAGTCACGCCTAGTCCTGGATTATTCAGTCGCACTCCGTCCATCTCCCCGTAAACGATGTAGGTAGCTAGCGGAATGTCCGTCGGTGACTCTTTGGCAGCTTGAACGTTGGAGTGATACAAGGGAATGTACTTGTCGGCTGTCGGTGAGATGAACACGGCACCAGCCCACAAGTCGGGATGCGACTGGGCGATGTCCCAGGCCGCAGTGGCACCTTCAAAATGCCCGCTGATGAAGACGCGATCCGTGTTGACGCTCGTGCGTCTCAATGCGTCGCGGTAACAAGCCAGCACTCGCGCATGTTCCGCTTCCGTATATTGATAGCTGGCTTGAGTGTACAGCATCCACCTGGGACAAATCACGATGTAACCCATACGTGTCGCGGGACCAAACCTGGCAGCCGATTCCTGCAATTGAGCGACATTGCCACACCAGTAGTCGATCGGCAAATTGGCTTGATACTCGCGAATGGATCCGGGCAGCGCCATGATGCAGGGATACTTGCGATTCGGATCATATTCTGGCGGTAACTGCACAGTGTACTCGACCGAACCACCGCCACTTAACAATACGCTCTGCCTATAAAAACCCTCAGGGTCCTCTGGTCGATGCTCAGGCAGTTCATGCGACGGCCTCATGACAGCCAGAATGCGAGCCAGCAATTCAGGTCGGGCACCCTCCTGACCTCGCTGATGACTGAGTATCGTCGCTCGTTCATGCTCCGAGTGAGCGTTCAAATAATCGCGAGTCAGTTGTCTAACTTGAATCAGCGATTTTGCCACTGCAAAGTTTTGAACACCCGAACCAGGCCCTAACAACCAGCCTCCCAACGCTAGGGCCACTGCACTGTCATCGGCTAAAGCCGGATCGGCGGCCAGTCGCATGAAGTCATCCAGCCGTACCGCCGAATCAAGATTGATCTGGCCCAAGATTTCATCTACCACGGGTGCAATCAACTGTTGATCTGGCTCGGTCAGCTTGCCAACTCGTGCCTTGAGCAAATCGGTTAACCGGCCGATCACTTCCAGATTCTGAGACAACTGATCCAATTCGCTTTTGATCTTGAGCTGTGTCTCGATCAATTCTCGCGGAAAAGCGTTCAGCAGGGCGTAAGCCAACTTGGTTTGTCCGGCTTCGCGCCGAAGGTTGATTTCCTCAAATTGCTGATTGGCCAACAGTTGTTCCGTTTGAGCGATCAAATTCACGCGATTACCCAATTCGGTTGGAAAACGTTCGATCGCCTGCCCAATGGTTCGCTTGGCGTCTCGAAATCGTTTGGCTTCCAAGTAGAAAGAGTACAGACGAAGCCACTCGCTAGATCGAGTCAAGTCCAGCGTGTTTTCTAGGATCTTATTCAGTTCGTCGCTGGGGATGGAGGTCAATGCTTCGCGACAGTCCCAAGCAAACCGCTGATCAGCACCTCGCAGAATCTCCAGCTTGGCATACTGAGGCGTCAATTCAGTGATCTGCTGCAGCACGGTCATTCGCTCGTTGTCGGCCATTCGAAAATGCAATGTCCGGCGACCGTTGTTATTGAACACGGAGATCTGATAGTAACCCAAAAAAGCCTGCACAGAACCGCTTTTGTTGACTTCGTTTGCGGCTGGATAATT
>DAIRSD010000442.1:0-4213 GCA_036804625.1 Aureliella sp.
TCAGGATATCTTGGATACTCGGTCCAACCTGGCCAAAGAGCTGACTCAGATTTCCGTGCCAGCCTTGCCTTAAGTAGCAGATTGCTAATTTGCAAAGTAACCTAACCCTCTCCCTCGCCAAGCCGAGGGAGAGGTAAATTCGGAGTTTGTTTTGCCTCTACTTGGCCATCGTCTGGTCGAAAAGGTAGTGATAGCATGTCCAGCAGGCTTCATCGGCAAACTACCCATATCCACAAGGCGATCATCCTGGTGGCGGATGGTCAGCCTTACTTCTCTTAAAACTTTACTCACAGGATCGTCATTCGAACCCAGCCAACCACTATCTGCGCTCAGGGACAGTCGAACTCTAACGCGCTGTGGCTGATTCTTTAGTCCAATCAAGAACAATGATGCTGTCGCAGCAGAGGCTAGCAATCCTGACAAGTTGTCGAGTTGTCGAACTGGCCAGTAAACTGATCTAGCTTTGAAAGCAGGGAATGTCTAGGCTTCCAGTGGAAGTCCATGCTTTGCGAACTCAAATCCAGCGCTCTGGCGCTGGTCGAAACACGAGTTTTCTTAGTAGCTTCTTGCGTAACACCTCGTGGTTTTGCTTTGGCAGCCTGGAATTGATGGCTGTCGAAAGCGTGTGGCCTGTCCGCCCTAAGAAACTGTATAAACGGCAAGGATGCCTGAAATGCAAACGATCAAAACTTTTGTAGTTATTGTCTTGTTGCTGGCGGTTTGTTACGGAGCTTTTGTAGCTCTGAACGCTCCAGTAGTTGGAATCCCAGAAGAATTGCAGCAGTGGGCCAGCTCTGCGGACAATCAGTCGATTGACGGTTTTGAAATACCGTCTTTGGAGATCCCGGACAACATGTTTGAGGATAAAAGTTCCAGCTCTATTTCGGGACCAGCCCAAGCTCAAGTAACAAGAGACTTAAGCCCGATACCTCAATTTCCTAATATCGACAGTCCTAACTTGCCTGAAACGGGGCTACCGCAGTTTCCGGCTGTCGATGCGCCCAAGAGTAACGCGTTGGTCAACAGCGATTCTTCGCTACCTCCCCTACCCCAGGCTGGCGGTACTTTGTTGGCTAGTCCTCAAGTTGGCAATCCCCAACTTAGCAATCCGCAGACAGCCAGCGCACCATTGTCAACTCTCCAGTCATCGGCTCAGCCCGCCTTGTCCAGCAATACGCCTGCTGCTAGTCCAAGCGACCAGTCAAGCGGGACGCTCGGCGATCCATCGGTTGGACTGAACAATACTGCAGCCGCACCAAGTGACACGGTAGCCTCACAGGCTTCTATTCCCAGCGGTGCCAAATTGACCAGCAGTTTGCCGCCTTCAGAAAGCGCCTTTGATGCGACTCAGCCCGGACCATCGATTCCGTTTAACCCTGAATCCAGTTCGTCATCTACGGCGGTAAACGACTTGATCAGCGCGGCGGATGATGACATCCAGTCTCTTAACAACTTACAAACCAGTCCTGGAGATTCAGCCGCCGGTCAAGCTGAGTCACCTTCTACCACTTCGACGGTCGCTGCCCAGATGGCTAGTTCCAGCAACAAACTGCTAGACACTGCTCAGCCGCGAGCAACCCTGCCATTTCGTCAAGCGCGTGAACAGGCGTTGCAGTTTGCTCAGCAGGGCAAGCTGGCAGACGCTTTGGAACTGATGACGCAGTACTACGAAAGTCCCGAACTGGGATATGCCGAACACACCGATTTGGTCGATTTACTAGATGCGCTGTCCCGAGAGGTCATCTATTCGGGGCGTCACATCTTGTCATCGGCTCATACCGTGACGGCACAAGAAAACCTTACTTCATTAGCGGAACAAAATCGCATTACGCCGGAGCTATTGGCGGCGATCAATCAGCTTGGCGAGTCACCCGTGTTGGTTCCTAACTCTAAGCTCAAAGTTATCGAAGGTCCATTTCGTGCTCAAATCAGTCTGTCACGCGGTGAATTGACTCTGTTTCTTCGCAAGATGTATGCCGGGCGTTTTCCGGTGTCGGTTTCCCAGGTTAACAAGCCTGCTGTAGGCAATTATGAAATCGTCGATCGTCGGCAGGATCGCACCTTCTATGGTGCCAATACGGTGATCCCCGCTGGTGCGCCCAACAATCCCTATGGAAAATATTGGTTAAGCCTTGGTGGCAATCTTGCGATTCACGGTTCGCCTGAACAGGTGACCAGCGACCTGGAAGGCGCAGGCTGCATTAGCTTGGCACCTTTAGACGCAGCAGACGCCTTCCGGATTCTTGGCAAGGGTGCTGCGGTTGAGGTACGACCCTAGTTGGTGCGTTTGCTAGTGTCGCGAAACGCCAACTGGATGTGCAATTGCCCCCACGGAGTCTGGAAGCTCAGATCCTGTACGGTCACACCGGGTTCAAAGAAGATTCGGTGTTTGGGGCCACAGATGATGGTAGGCAGCCCCAAAACGATGGCCTTGTTTTCCATTCGCTCTTTGGCGTTTCCGGCAATCAGGTTGGCCAGTTCGCCAGTTACGTCCCGGACGTCGTCATTGATGCCGTCAATGGGCTGTCCAAGCAAAGTTTCTGCGATTCCGACAGCCACTGATTGGCTCAAGTGCAAAATGACGGTACCGGTGATGTCACCCGTCATACCTATGGTGCTGCTTAAGTCGCTAGATTCAAGCGAATCCGCCTGGCACTCGCCTGCAACTACGTGAACCTGACAGCCAAGCATCGTAGAGAAGACACACTGAGTGCTCTCGATAACTGCTTGTTGCATCTGACTGGGGCCAGCCATGGGTAACGTCGTGGTCATTCGAAATGTCTGGGGCTAAGGTGATACCGCGCTTGCCGATTTCAGTTGGCAGGTTGTCTTGGATCGAGTAGGAACAGCCCCAATCTACACGACAACGTATTTGTCTAGTTTCTTGCGCAGCGTTTCGTTTTCGAAGGGTTTCGTTAGGTAGTCGGTCACACCGGCCTGAATAGCCGTGATGACCTGGCTTTTCTGAGCTTCAGTAGTGACCATCATGATCGGCACTTTGGAACCTGAGCCCCGAATATCCTTGACTAGTTCCAGTCCGTTACGCACCGGCATGTTCCAATCCGTGAGTACCAATTCAAAAGACTCTGCTTGGAATTTCTCAAAAGCTTCTTGTCCGTCACCAGCTTCGACAACATCGGTGACGCCAACCGCATTCAACGAGCGCACGATGATCTTCCGCATCACACCGGAATCGTCTACTACAAGCACCTTCATCTCAAAGTCAATCTAGGTTGGGGTATGGTAAAAGAGTTGAATCGCTGTGTTGACAGGAAGGTGGTTGCCAGAGTTACGGGCAAAAACCTTGGTCCTAGCTACACTTTTTCTACTCAGTGGGCTTAAGCGAGCTTTAACTCACTATCGAAGTATTGCATTTGCAAAAGAGCTTGACAAGCATTTTTCTCAAAGAAACGTGAGTTTAACGCATTTGCGTGGCATACAGAATTTCGGATAGTTCAATCGACTTAAGCGATCGAGTCCGCTGGTGGGGTAATCGTGCACTTTAGAGCAAAGTAGGAAGACTTCCTGTCTCATTGAAGCGATGTCTATTCCACGTAATCTGAAAGCGCTTTAGTTTCGGAGTTTAGGATATACAACGACTTTAATTTAAGAATCAGCATCACCTATTGAAGAAACGAAAAGAAAGTATCGATTCAATAACTTTTCAGTTGACGGTCCTGTATTTGTGCTGCATTTAATACCGTACTAGATCTAGAAATCCACTTTCTGATGCCAATGGTAGTGAAATTTAAAGATCTAAAGGAAAAGAAGTGACTGTAGTCAATAAAATAAAGACCTGCGGTTGGTCTTTAAGTGATGACAACCAGATCATACGCGTGGGTTCGTGTTCAGTACGAAAGGTCCGTTTTCAAGGATTATGGCCACTTGGAACTGAGCCGTTACCTTGATAGCAACTTTTTGGGCAAACAGGACGCCGACATTAGATCAAATTACGACTTGTAGTAACTAGTCAATTCATCTCAGCATCAAGACGCTCTCGCCCCAGTGTAATTTAACCGCATCCTACTTAAACAAGGGGTTCTCATGTCGACTGCTTCAAACTGTTTATCGTCTACAGAGGTCATTCAGGCTTTGATTGAGAGTACTCAATCGGTGTTCACGACTATGTTAGCTAGCCGAATTCGATTGGTTGACTGCTGTACTTTAGGGAAGTTCCAAACAGCAAATGACCTGACAGGCATGGTTGGACTAT
>DAIRSD010000443.1:0-4203 GCA_036804625.1 Aureliella sp.
GGGATCGCTGGATCAATCGTCTGCTGGACTCATCAGGTTTGGGAGATCACCAAGCACGTTACTGGTTGGATGCGGCCCGATATGCTGACACACATGGCCTTCATTTTGATAACTATCGTGAGATGTGGCCCTATCGCGATTGGGTTATACGCGCCTTCAATTCCAATCAGCCTTATGACCAGTTCACCATAGAACAGTTGGCTGGCGATCTGTTGCCTAATCCCAGCATCGACCAGTTGATTGCCACCGGATTACAGCGCTGCAACATCACCACCAACGAAGGTGGAACGATCGCTGAAGAGAATTTGGCAAACTATGCTAGTGATCGTGTTCAGACATTGGGTTGGATTTACTTAGGCCTGACCACCAACTGCGCTCAGTGTCACGATCACAAGTTTGATCCACTTACGATGCAGGATTATTACTCGATGGCGGCGTTTTTCCGCAACACGACCCAAGGTGCCTTTGACGGAAATGTGCGTGACGGCAAAGGCCCCGTGGTGCGAGTTCCTCTAGGCGAAGACTTAGAGCGAAAAGCCGCCCTGGATAACCAAATAGCGGCAGCACAACAAGCTAAGGAGCAACATCGATCGCAGGCCGGCAAGCCTTTTGAGCAGTGGCTAACCGCTGTTGCTTCGGGCGACGGGCAACCAGTGGTCGCCACGGAGGACTTGCTAGTCCATGCGCCGCTGATGGAAGGAGCCAATAAAGACTTGCTGAATCTGGCAACTAACACAAGTCTGAAGACAACTGGCCCGATCAACTGGACGCCTGAGGGCAGGCTAGGTTCCGCCCCTGAACTGAAGCCGGGTAGTACCATCGAACTGGGAGATCTTGGTGACTTTGAAAGTGACCAGTCATTTAGCTTGGGTGCCTGGGTGAAGACGAACACCGCCAAGGGAACAGGGGCTATTATCGCTCGTATGGATCAGTCTCAGGAACATCGCGGCTGGGACTTATGGCATGAAAATGGCACGATTGCCGTCCATGTGATTCATAGCTGGCCGGGCAACGCCCTGAAAGTGTCTACTCGCACACCCGTATTGAAGCCTGGTGTTTGGCACCATGTATTTGCAACTTACAACGGATCGGGGAAGGCGGCTGGCATCAAATTGTTTATTGATGGCCAACGGGTACCAGCAACTGCCGTAACCAAAAATTTGACACCTGGTGCAACCATTCGCTCTGAAACTCCTTTGCGAATTGGTCAGCGCAGTCAAGATCAAGTTTTTGAAGCGTAGATCCAGGAAGTCCTCCCTTACGGTCAGCAACTGATGTCCTTTGAAATTCAAGAATTGGCCAAGTATGTGCCGCTTGCCGCTCTGGCCAGTAAAGACCAGCCGCTGGACGAGCACAAGCGGAAGTTGCTGATGAATTACTTCTTAGAAAACGTGGATACTCAGTACGCTCAGTTGGACCAAGAAGTGCGCCGCTTGGAAGCGGAGAGAACTGAGATTGAAAACCGCAGCCCGATGCCGCACGTCCAAACTGAAAAGATGGACGCGGCTCCGATGGCTAACATTTTGATGCGCGGCGAGTACGACAAAGTTGGGGCAGAAGTCCAGGCAGCCACTCCCGTCGCTTTGCCTCCCATGCCTGAGGGTTCGCCCAGAAACCGACTGGGCTTGGCCCAGTGGATCGTACATTCTGACAATCCGTTGACTTCGCGAGTGACCGTCAACCGATTTTGGCAGCAACTGTTTGGGCGGGGTATCGTCGCCACACCTGAAGATCTAGGTGTCAGCGGTGCTATGCCCAGTCACCCCGAACTGCTGGATTGGCTGGCCGTCGAATTTCGCGAGAATGGTTGGAACGTCAAGCGACTGTTCAAAGATATTTTGCTCAGCGCCACCTATCGTCAATCTGCCATTACTACACCAGGTAAGCTAGAGAAAGATCCAGATAATATTTGGCTGACACGTGGTCCTCGATTCCGAATGGACGCGGAAATGGTGCGCGATTATGCTTTGGCCGTCAGCGGACTGTTAACCCCGGATATGTTTGGTCCACCGGTAAAGCCTTATCAGCCCGAAGGAATTTGGGATGTAGTGGGGTTACCAGGCGGGGACACCCGTGAGTACAAACAAAGTCAGGGCAAAGATCTATATCGCCGAAGTTTGTACACTTTCTGGAAACGCATGGCCCCACCACCCAACATGGAAGTTTTTAACGCTCCCACGCGCGAAGTGTGCAGTGTTCGGCGCGAACGAACAAACACACCGCTGCAAGCGCTAGTCACACTGAATGATCCGCAGTTTGTTGAGGCTGCTAGAGTCCTGGCTGCTCGAGCCTTATCGGCTACCGGCAAAGAGGATCATACCATTGATGCCGATCGAGTCATGAACTGGATTGGCCAGCAGGCGCTGTGCCGGCCATTGACCGCCCGCGAGCAGGCCATCGTGCTGGCAGGTAAGGAACAATATCTGTCTTATTACCTGGCACATTCCGATGATGCTCGGCTGCTTCTGAAGGTTGGTGAATATCCCTTGGACGAATCGCTAGACATCCATCAGTTAGCGGCCTGGACGATGGTGGCCAATCAACTGCTGAATCTAGATGAAGTGTTGAATAAGTAACACGGGTACACCCCTCTCCACCGGCTTTGCGGGGGAGAGGACTAGGGTGAGAGAGATCGATTTAAATATAGTTTTGCATTCGGAGAGAATGATGTTACCAAATGACAATGCTCAAATGATCCAGCGACGCCGATTTTTCACCAGTGGTGCTAGCCTAGCGGGTACTGCCGCTTTATGGGCGCTGTCTGGCAACAATCCTTCGGCGGTTCAAGCAGCCTCGCATGTTCCTATCGGGCCTCATTTCACTCCCAAAGCCAAGCGCATCATCTATTTGCACATGGTGGGCGGCCCTTCTCAGATGGACTTGCTGGACTACAAGCCCATCATGAAGGATTGGTTTGACAAAGACCTTCCCGACAGCATCCGGCAAGGTCAGCGCTTAACTACCATGACCAGCGGACAAGCTCGCTTTCCCATCGCGCCCAGCAAGTACCACTTTTCGCAGGCCGGGCAATGTGGCATGTGGATGAACACCCAGTTGCTGCCCAATTTGGCTAAGAAAGCTGATGAAATTTGTTGGATGCGCAGCCTGCATACCGAAGCGATCAACCACGAACCGGCCATCGCAGCCATGCAAACGGGCAATCAGGTACCTGGCAGACCCTGTTTGGGATCTTGGGCCTCCTATGGTCTGGGCAGCATGAATGACAACTTGCCTACGTTTGTCGTCTTAGTGGCAGTACCCAGCAATCGAGAACAAGAACAAGCGCTCTCTGGCCGCCTATGGAGCAGTGTATATCTGCCCGGTTAACACGCCGGTGTCTCTTTCCGCAGCAAAGGAGATCCCATTCTTTACATCAACAATCCGCCCGGAGTGCCATCCGACATGCGACAACAAACGATTACTCAACTCAACGCATTGAATCAGATTCAGTACGAACAGTTGGGCGATCCACAGACTGCCACTCGCATCCAGCAATATGAGATGGCGTTCCGAATGCAATCGAGTGTCCCGGAACTGACCGACCTGAGTCAAGAATCGCAGCACACATTCGAATTGTATGGCGAAGAAGCTCGCAAACCTGGTACCTTTGCGAACAACGTCTTGATGGCTCGGCGACTGGCTGAGCGGGGTGTACGGTTTGTGCAAATTTACCACAACAACTGGGATCACCACGCAAACGTTAACGCTCGTATGCCCAGCCAGTGCAAAGACGTTGATCAGCCTTGCTACGCGCTGTTGGAGGATCTGAAGCAACGCGGCATGTTGGAAGACACGCTGGTGATCTGGGGCGGTGAATTTGGTCGCACGATTTACTCGCAAGGACAATTGAGCGGTGAAAATTATGGTCGCGATCACCACCCTCGCTGCTTTTCCATGTGGATGGCTGGCGGCGGAACCAAAGGTGGCACGATCTACGGCGAGACCGATGATTTTTCTTACAATATCGTCAAGGATCCTATTCACATTCGCGACTTTCACTGCACGCTACTGCATCTGTTAGGATTCGACCACGAACGATTGACTTATAAATTCCAAGGACTAGATCAGCGTTTAACGGGTGTCCTACCAGCCAAAATCATCCCCGAATTGTTAGCGTGAGCCACTTGCCTGATAAAAACGACGACACGACGTCGCTCTACGATGCTCTCGGTGAGTTGACTGAATTGACCGATCACGAACGAG
>DAIRSD010000444.1:0-4191 GCA_036804625.1 Aureliella sp.
ATACCCTTCGACTGGATGGCAGCGGGCTGACGTTCGATCTGACCGCCATCAACGATAACCGAATCGTGGACATCGAACAGATCGACCTGACAGGATCGGGTAACAATACGTTGACGCTCAACCAACGCGAAGTTTTGAATCTCAGTTCCCATAGCAACGCGTTGATAGTTCGTCGCAATCTAGGCGACACAGTCAATATTGGCTCGGGATGGACACAGCAGCCGATTGAAATTATCAGCGCAGCTGTATTTGCAGTCTACACGCAAGGCTCTGCCACGCTCAAGATATTGGACCCTACTCCGCAGATCGTCGGTCGCTTCGTCGATCATGTCGGTTACACGAATGCTGGCTCGTCGATCGACACCGGCAAAGTGTTAGCCAAAGAGGGAGAAACCTCTCAACTGCTTGGCTTCGACAATCTAATCAATACAACTCGCGGCATCAACGGACTGGTGTTTGACATCGCGAATCTGCCTGGAAATGTGACGTCAAGTGATTTTACCTTCCAGATGAGTCCCCAAGGGGCGGTTGTCGAAGGGACTAATACGCCTGCTTCCTGGATACCTGCTCCCACCCCGACCAGCGTAACGGTCCAGGCCGGTTTTCCCAGTCGAGGCAACATCACTTGGCCGAACAACACTATCGAAAATCGCTGGCTGCGAGTTACCGTGAAGGCCAATGCCAACACGGGACTGGCCACAAAGGAGGTCTATTACCTGGGGCACCAAAGAGGCGAAACGACCGGTCCATCTGGCGGTCATTTCACGGTCTCGATAGAAGACATTTTGCAGATTCGCACTGCGTTAACGCAAGGCGCAACGGCAAATAGCACTGTGGACCTTGACAAGAGCGGAATGGTGCTAGTGGGCGACATCTTGGCCGCTCGCAGTAATTTGAATCAGCAGTTGACGCAGATCTCCATCCCAGCCGCAGAAGGTGGCGGCGGAGGAAGTGTGTCTGAGGGTGGTGATTCCCAAACCAACCTTCATGGAGAGGGTGGCTTGGAAAGCCTGGTAGAAAGCTTGACGCCGCCCAACAGCCTAACCTCGCCAATCACCGCTTACGCAGCAGCCGTGGATAGCGCGCTGGATGACCTTTATTTGGGCTCGAACAGAAGACGTGGCAGAAGGTAACTCGCAGCCTGTCACAAGTGTAGCATTAGATTGATAGCGCCAACTGGCACTGCGTTTTTGATGCGTTGCGTGGCTGTTTGTAATTCGGACTAAGTCGGGCAAATGTCGATTTGGATGCCTCAAGTGCAATGTTCGCGATACTAAATAAATTCACGACACTCCGAAACGTATCCTATCAACTGCTCCAAGGCTTGAAGCCGTCGAGTCTGCGATTCGTTGTAGGCGACCACAATTATTGCTTCCTTGCAACGTCCTTACCGAGAGCTAAACCGCGTCTTTCCAAGGTGCGCGATAGGTCATTCCCAGCCCGATGATTTTGTTCAGCAGCTCCTCGTAGCTGATGCCAGCCACTTCTGCCGACTCAGCGAAGTCCTCGCCGTATGCTAAATTGGGATTCGCATTGGCTTCCAAGACGAATACTCGGCCATCGGGACGCAATCGAAGATCCATGCGAGCGTATCCCGTCAGATCCAGCGATTGAAAAACTCGCTTGCACAAGCGCTGTATCTGTCGCTGCTGCGCATCGGTTAGATCCTCAGCGGGTCCGGTTTCAACGCCGACCTTGGCTTGATAGTTGCGATCCCACTTCACCTTGCGAGTGGCGATGATCGGAGCATCGCTTTTGGTGAACTTCAGTTCCCAAATCGGCAGCGTCTGCAAGCGTTTATTTCCAATGACTCCAACGTACAATTCGCGCCCCTCGATAAATTCCTCGGCCAGAGCATCGGCCTGAGTGTGCTCATGAACAAAGGCTACGCGAGCGGCAAGTTCTTCGTCGGTATTGACAACTGATGCCTGAGCAATTCCTAACGAGGCATCATCGATGACCGACTTGACGAAGATAGGATACTTAAGTTTTGAGGGACGAACCACCTTGCGACCGATGGGAAAGACGGTGAAATTGGGCGAAGGTATTCGATGAAACGAAAAGATCTTCTTACAAAGCGCCTTGTCTTTGGACAACAGCAACCCGCGCGGATTGCAGCCTGTGTACGGCTGACGCTTCAGCTCCATAAAGCTCACGATGGCGCTGTCATAGGTCACCACCCCGCTGAACTCTTCTAGCAAATTAAAAACCACCTGCGGCTTCCAATCGATGATTGCCTGTCTGAGTGGTGTTAGATCATCGTCCAGGCCTAAGATTTCGACATCATGCCCCATTTCACGCAGTGTCGACACCACGTCAAACTCGGTCTTCCACTCATCGATTTCACGGTCCGACTTGCCCTCCATGGTGTCAGGCGGCACCAAGTTGGCGTTGACCAGTGTGAGTACTCGAAATCGTTTCATAGGGCAACTCGATGATACCCTTGATGCAGGTAGTTCATGGTCTGAACAGTCAACAAAATCATCATATCTCGCTTGGTATCGGCCTGCGAGTCGACTAATCTGAGCCGCAAATCACGACAGCGGTCAATCATTTCCGTCAGCACTTGATCAATCGTGTATTGTGATTCCCCCGTCCATTTGGCCACGCCGGTTCGCAGTTCGGTTCGTATCATTCGCAAGAACTGTGAGGCTGAACGTTTGCCCGCATATTCCGGTTTATCGGAAAAGATTCTCTGGAGATCTCGATCGTAAAAACTGGGATAGTCGACTCCATAGTAGCTACGCTTTTGGCGATAGTGATCGCCAAGTGTCTTGTTTAGCGAAGTGATGGGATCGATGAATAATCTAGACTTCACCAGCGGCTTCCGCCCTTCCAATTCGCTCATCGATTGGCTGACGAACTGCAATTTTTTTAGAGCTGGCCAACCCTTGTACTGAACATTCCAGCGAGATCGAGGGCGCAACCAAACGGCAAAGGTCTCAGCAAAGTCCTCGGTCGGGTGGCTTTGCGCGTACCACATATCCAGATGCAATACGTAATCGCGACTAAACGGTTTGGGGCTGTAGTAACTGGGATAGGGCACAGAGACCCGCCCAAAAACTTCTCGATACGCCTTGCGTCGTCGCAGCCGGAAAGCCGTGTCGATGGCATGCCCTGCTTCATGCCGCAGTATCTTCATGCACCATTCTGCGTTGCCACCTTCAACCTCCAGCATCTGCTTTCGTTCCAAACGCATCAGGCGGGGATGAGCCAGATAAAAGGGAATAGCGATTCCGGGAATCCCATCCGGCGAAAACCATTCGTCAGAAATCCAGACATGCGGGCGAAAATCCAGTCCTCGATCACCAAGTTCCGCGTAAAGCTGCTTCAGGCAGGCTTGGACCATCGTACCGCGCAGGCTAAGCCGCAGGTCGCAAAGTCGCACCTCAAGCAGTTCTTCGTCGGTCATCCGCTCTAACTGTCGCGAATCAACCATGCGATTTCCCTGGCGAACCACTAGCCCTGTTTCCTCGAAGTATGTGCGGTGCCCGATCCAATCCAACCCGCAAGCCCTAAAACCACATCAGTGCTGCCTCAACTTCTCAAGCTTAGCTTGCTCGGACGACTGTGCAAACGGGATTGCCTGAAAAACAATTTAGTCTCTATTAGCCTTTCGTCCAGCATTGCCTCGGATTATCCCAGGCTCGAATGCTTTGGCACCCGCTGGCGAACTCCTGTTTATGCTGAAAGACCATGAGCGGAACTTCTGAACACCCAGGCAGCTTGGTGACCACTATGACCCGACTTCTCAGCAGGATCGAACCATCTGGAGCCAGAAATGCGGGGCTTCGGCAGGTGGCAGATCGCAATTGCTTACGGCCATCCCTGCCGGGTAGCGCTATACCACCACCAACAATCAACCGAATCATGGTGTTCTGGTTGCTGCTGGCCATCGCGGACGGGGCTTGCGTGGGCGATGAACCATCTGGAAATCCTCTCAGCGCCCAGAGGCAGTTCCTGCCCGGCATCCCTGAGGCTAATCTGGCCCCATTGCCAGACGAAATTTGGTTGGAAATGGTGCGGTCCACGGCCCGGGGACTCCAGGACTCGCTGCATGTATCGGGTTCTTCGGTTTCTCTCCGCCAAATCAAAGCATTACCCTTCAATCCATCGCTTAAAGAACTATTGCTGGACGGCGGAGTCGTGGATGACAACGGCCTGGCAGCCATCGTCAAAGCGTGCCCTAAG
>DAIRSD010000445.1:0-4177 GCA_036804625.1 Aureliella sp.
ACCTGATGTGACACCGGCAGCGGCCTCGTCTTTGATAAAGTCTCGGCGCGTCACGCCAACCGCTTCATGGAATTTGTCTGTACCGGTTTGCTTCTGCTCAGCACTCAATTCAAGCATGGAATAAATTCCTGGATTTTGTCAGGGGATGTGTAAAGGTTCCGCAAAGAGGATAGAGTCCGCTAAGCGGTGGCGGTGGCAGGTTTGCGCGATAGTTGTGCGGCCAATCGATTTTGTTTCCACGCCCACACAAAAAAGTCTACGCCTGCAAAGCGACCTGCACCGATGGCAGCCAAGGCCAACAGAGCAAGAGCTTCGATGGAGTGAAAATAGGTCATCTGAGTGTTCGGATCACCTGGAAATTGCGACAGGACAACACCAAACAGGAAAGCCGCACCCAGCGAACTAGCCAACGGGACAAATAGTCCAAGGATCAACAATACACCGACCGTCAGATCAAATACGGGTATCAGCTTATCCAAAGTTCGCGCACTAAAAAACGATTCACCTGGGCGGTGAAAATAGAATCTACCAGCCTGCAGTTGCTGCTCGCGCGTTGCGACGCCGTTGAGCTTCTGTTCATAGTTATTCCAAAGAGCGTCGATCGAATCCAGAACGGGCTTGACGGCAGCCAGTCGTTCTTGGGCGATCGACTGCTTCTGAGACCTCAATCCGGCGATGTCGCCCCAAACCGCAGATTGATTCATGCGATCGATTCTTTCCGCACCTTTAGCATACTTTTCGATCGCTTCCTGATTCTCGGCGTACAACTGGTCCAGATTATCCAGGTGCTGGCTCTTGACCTTCTCCAGCTTTCCGATCTGCTCTTTGGTCAGCAGAAAGTGCGTCTCAGCTTGTTTGGCGGCGTCCACAAATTCTTGCTTGATGGCAAGCTCGGTTTTCTTGTCGGCAGAAACTCGAGTCTCCAGCCTGATTTTACCGTCGTTATCCCATATCAACCCACGAAACAGTCCAGCAAAGCGTCCTTCGGAGGATTTCAAAAAACCTTCCGACGAAAAACTGCCGGTTTTGACCTTTTGGCTGCCCTCCATAAAAAAGTGCCAGCCAATCCCCATTCGCAACGCAACGATGGCCAACAGCCCCCAAGTTCCAATACGTGTATAGTTTCGCATCGAGTCAAAAAAATTAGAATTGAGGAATGGGAAAGGACACGGCACCAGCAAAGCCGCCGTAGTATCCAATCCGGATAAAGCACGTTGCATCTATTATGGTCGTCCGACAACGGTCAGCCAAGTGTAAATAGGTCCGATCCTAAGTGGTCGATCAAATTTGACTTAGCCGGACTGGGCAGGAGCGGCGTCTGCCAGTAAGATTCCTTAGAATGGGGGTTCCGCAAAAGCACCAATGCAACTACCTGCGCCTGTCAGCGGACAAAGTTAAACATGCTGACTTGTCGCAGAGCCCCAAAACGCTTTATTCTTGCCAAGAGCTGCATTGATCGTCAGTTTCATTCTGACCTATTGAGGCAGTTTTTTGCCAGTTTGTGCCGATAGCACATGCCCTTTGCCCTCGTAGCTCAGTTGGATAGAGCAACGGATTTCTAATCCGTCGGTCGCAGGTTCGAATCCTGCCGGGGGTGCTTTCACTGCTAAGGTGACTCGGGTTTGACAATGATACTCGCCTTCCTGTTGTCCAAATTCCCGATGGCGATTGAAAATCTTTACGGTGAATTGCCGATCTGAACAAGAATAGGTACACTCTTTCACACTCGGCGCGCCGGAAACTTAGACCCGTTATGGGTTAAGAGTGCGAAATATTGCGGTGCCCTAGCATAGAATTTTTTGCGAAGACAAGCATTTCTCAAACCACTGGAAGTGGAGTAGCTGAATGACCAGCCTAACAAAGAACGCTCCAACCGAAGCCGCTGCCGCTCGGTTGATTGTGGATGGTAAAGAGTTGCAAATGTCGGTCGTCGTGGGCTCAGAGGCCGAAAAGGCGATTAACATCGCAAACCTGCGGCGAGATACCGGCTACATCACGATCGACGAAGGCTACGTTAACACCAGTTCGACAACTAGCGCGATCACCTATCTGGACGGCGAAAACGGAATCTTAAGATATCGCGGCTATCCAGTTGAACAACTGGCAGAGCACTGTGACTTCGTCGAAACGTCCTATCTACTGATTTACGGAGAATTGCCTAACGCCCAGCAGTTGGCTGGATTTCGCGAGTCGATTCGCAAGCATACGATGCTGCACGAAGACATGAAGTCGTTTTACAACGGCTTTCCTCGCGATGCACACCCAATGGCCATTTTGGCTTCGGTGGTTGGTGCCTTGTCGACTTTCTACCAAGATTCCCTCGACCCACACGATCCTGCCCAAAGAACGATCTCGATTCATCGTTTACTTGCCAAGCTGCCGACGATCGCCGCATATAGCTACAAGAAGTCGATTGGTCAGCCATTTAATTATCCAAAGAACGATTTGTCTTATTGTGAGAACTTCTTGCAGATGATGTTCGCAGTGCCCACGCAGCCCTACGAGCCTGACCCGGTATTTGTCGAAGCTCTGAACCTACTGTTGATATGCCACGCAGACCACGAACAGAACTGCAGCGCATCGACAGTCCGTATGGTTGGTTCGTCCAACGCGAATCTGTTCGCTTCCATCGCCGCAGGAATCTGTGCCTTGTGGGGGCCGCTGCACGGGGGTGCCAACGAAGCCTGTATCAATATGCTAGAGAAAATTGTGTCCGATGGGGGCAATGTCAAGAAGTATGTGGAAAAGGCCAAAGACAAGAGTGATGGCTTCCGCTTGATGGGCTTTGGGCACCGAGTCTACAAGAATTTTGATCCGCGCGCGACGATCTTTAAGAAGGCATGCGATAAACTTCTTCAACGCTTGAACTTGAACGATCCGCTGTTTGAAGTTGCCCAAGAATTACAAGAGGTTGCCCTTAGCGATCCGTATTTCCAGGAACGTAAACTCTATCCAAACGTCGACTTCTATTCGGGTATCATCTACCGAGCGATGGGCTTGCCCACTCAAATGTTTACCGTACTGTTTGCCATCGGTCGTCTGCCCGGTTGGATCGCTCACTGGGTTGAGATGCACGAATAGCCGTCCACGAAGATAGGTCGTCCGAGGCAGGTGTAAACCGGACCTACCAAACGACAAATCGTGCCAATGAATCAGCGCAGCTAGTAGGTTCTTGGCTGCGTTTTTCTATTACTGGTTTTGGCAAGAAAGCGTTGTGAAGCCATGGCGTCTGATCGGGAGCCAGCCTCAAGCGGTCTAGCCGGGCTAACCCAGGTGGTACGGGATTCGATCCAAGTGCCACTTCAAAATCAATCCATTCTGCGTCAAAGCCTGCTGTTCGCCGAACTATCTCACTTGGCATATTTTTCGCCCGATCAGGTAAAGCAAGCGGTTGAGCAGTCCGGCATCGAAGGCTATGAATTCTTGAATCAGGAAAGTGCGCAGGCATATATTTTTACGACAGTCCATGACTGCATCGTGGTCTTTCGGGGCACCGAGCCAGATGATATCAACGATATCAAGGCGGATGTCGATGCGGTCATGGTGGTGGCAGAAACGCTGGGGCGTGTGCATCGTGGCTTCAAACGTGAGTCGGACCGTCTTTGGGAACCGCTGGAGCGACTACTTACAAACAACCAGAAGCCGCTCTGGTTTACTGGGCATTCGTTAGGCGGTGCTATTGCTACACTGAACGCTGGTCGATGTGTCTTATCGCCAATTCCTGCTAGCCCTTCAGGCTTATATACCTTTGGTAGTCCGCGCGTTGGCAATCGACGCTTTATTAACTACGTGAAACTGAATCACTGTCGCTGGGTTAACAATAACGATATTGTACCGCGTCTTCCGCCTCGCTGGTTGGGATATCGTCACGCTGGCAAAGAGCTTTACTTAAATGCTTATGGAAAAGTGCGCACCTACACCACTTGGCGCAGAATACGCGTTCAGTGGCTAGGCTTTTTACTAACTTTGCGAGCTTGGAAAGTAGATCACGTTACAGACCATTTGATTACCAGCTACATTGGCCACCTTCAGAAGGCCGTTGACGAAGAGGCTCAGGCACGCAGGTTGTTAATGAATTTTGGCAATTCGCAAACCGCCAAATCTTGACTTAAGAAAAAACGTCTTACCGGCAACCCATTCACCATATTTCATCGTAGAGCAGCAATGAAGATAGCCT
>DAIRSD010000446.1:0-4161 GCA_036804625.1 Aureliella sp.
CAGAGGACAAAATAGTTTTGCCGGCACGTTCCCGAAAAATCATTGAGGCTATCCGTACGGCGGGCGGGGAACCTCTTTACGTAGCATACGCCGGGACAGCCCATGATAGTTGGAAACCTGCCTACGCAGACGAAGAGAATTGGAAGTGGTTGTTTAGCCAACGACGCAAACTTGCAACCTCGGGCGGCCGATAATCGCATCGAGAATCTGCTCGGAAGCCGCATACATACTCACGCGACTCCCATTTCGGCCATTCCTACGTTCAATCTTGCCAGGATTGAATCGCAGCGTTTGCGCGCCGACTCTGACCTTAGGCAGTACACAATGACCATCAAGTCCTGATCAGTAACTTCGATTTTACCAGCCATGGAGTCCTTGATGGGAGTTCCTACCGGTCGAGCCGGTTCTGTTGACGCATCGTAGGTTGTGATCAGATCGGTCAAGTTGCAAAGAGACTCGCAAACGGATAGCTCAATCGTCATTCCGAATTCTCTCTGGCAAACTTTGCATGTGCTCTAGTTGCATTTTTAGCTTATTGACTACATCAGGCTGCCCGGCGGCAATATTCTTTGTTTCACCTTCTCCATTATGATCGTACAGTTCCACATGGTTGTTGCGGTGGATGATCAGTCGATAGCGGCCAGAGCGAATGGACCTAGCGTTTGCCATGTAGCTGATGGCGTAAGCTTCTGTTGCGTCGCTGTTTGGCTGGATGAGTTCCGATAAGAGAGAACGACCTGCGACGAAATCAGGAACTGGTAGCTTGGTCAGCTCGCAAAGCGTTGGGAATATATCCACTGTTTGGACGATTGTGTTGGATGCTTGATTGGCTTGCAAGAGATCTGGTGCGCGAATGAGCAAGGGTGACCGCAGGGACTCTTCAAACAAAGTGTGTTTACCCCAAACTGCATGTTCTCCCAAATGCCACCCATGATCTCCCCACAGCACGACGATAGTATTTTCCCACAATCCGCGCTGTTTCAGTTTAGCAATCAACTTGCCAACCTGGGCGTCGGCGTAAGAGACGCATGCGGCGTAATGCTTGCGAACTTGATCCGCAAAGTCGGCATCACGTTTTGGATCTAGACCCCAGCGCTGATAGCGATTGAATTCACTGGAGCCATGCCATGTCGTTTGGCCGGCCGGTTTCTGTGGGTGTGGGATCGGCGGCAGTTGAACATCACGGTAAGGAGTGAAATAGTTGTCTGGGGCTCCAAAGGGCAAGTGCGGCCGCAAAATTCCACACGCCAGAAAAAAAGGACCTCCTGCATCGGCCAAAACATCGATCTCGCGTAGTGCTTCTGGCACACTGACGCCATCGGGATAAATTGAATCGTCGCCGACGGTGGCTTGGAACACATCCATTTGTGACGCATCAGTACGAATTTCACCGTTGGCCAAGCCATGCATCCAGCCTCTTGGATGTAGCCAGGGTCCAGCCGGTACCGATTGTCGATCCCAACTGTCAGGCATCTCCAACTGTTGTGGGTCGTCCCAGTCAGTACCGCCTAGACCACCTGGATGGTGCGAAACCTTTCCGACAGCGACGGTCGTGTAACCATGTTGACGAAACCACCCTGGCAGGCTGGGTGGCACGGCATGGCCGGATTGAATCGCTTTCGCTCGTTGAAACAAAGCTTCGTTCCCAGATCCACCATATCGACCGGTCAGGAGCGCGTAGCGCGACGCTCCACAAGTTGGTGCTTGAACATAGTGCCGCGTGAACCGAATGGCCTCACTCGCCAGACCATCAATGTTTGGCGAACGGATGTATTTGACTCCATAACAGTTTAGTTCTGGTCGCAAATCGTCGATGCAGATCAGCAGCACATTCTGGAGCTTGCTCGAGTTGGCCGGTTCCTCCGCTGCCAAAATTAAAGATCGGCTTAGTAGCAAAGTGCTTACGGTTACAAATAGAATCGAAACACGCAGAAAATTTCTTTCGATCGGCATCATATCGTCTCAGTTGCATAGCTTTGGTGCCAGTTCGTTCGAAGAATGACATAGATTGCGATGGCAAGCATGAGTCCTGCGAAGAGCGGTAGTAACAGGGGCTCATGAATTAAATTAGCCAACTGTGACTCGATAGGAGCACCGATCATTCCAGCCAGAGCAAACAGGAGCCCGATTGGAAACTCAACCAACCATGTACGAGGCATGAGCCATCGACTTGTCATAAAAATATTTCAACAACATGATCTTTCTTTCGCGATTGGAGACTCGCGATTTGAACGCTACCGGCAGAGAAAACATTTCTGGAGAACTAGGGTGCAGAAGCTGTTGAACAGCTACTACCCTTCGATTCTTTGACGTTATTCCACGGCATTTTGGCTAACATCATCCCCATTCCGCAGGTGTCCGTTACACCAGCGAAAACCAATCCAGCACCGATAAACGCGGAGAGAGCAATCCAATAGGGATGAACGAAGAAACCCAATGCAGCGCCAATGAAAACTAAAGCACCCGCCGTGATGCGAACTTGGCGTTCAAGCGAGATAGATTCTTTGCCACGAACGACCGGAACACCGGCCTCGACACAGGCCAAAGTTCCACCTTCCACATTGACCACATTGGATATTCCTGAAGATGCTAACTTGTCACAGGCTTGCTTCCCACGGGCTCCTGATCGGCAAATAACGTAGAGCGGTTCCTGTGAATTGCCATTGCGCGCAGCCTGAATTTTCTTCGGATCCAGTCGATCGAGCGGCTCATTGCGAGCAGTAATAACGTGAACCGATTGAAACTCGACCGGCGTCCTAACGTCGATCAGTTCGATAGTCTTGCCAGAAGCGATGAGCTTGGAGAGTTCAATTGCAGATATGCTTTTCATTTTTTCTGAATCCTTTAGAGTTAAAAATCGAAATTGTTGGGGCAAATTAGTTCTGCTTCTTCGGGACACGACAGGAACTCAGTCCTAACGGGCAACAGGCTGGACAGAACCCAATCACACCCGTCAGTATAGGGACTAAGCCCAAGTAGCCCCAGGGTGTTTGTGGCCCGACGAAGGCCAGGACCAGCAAGCCTACTCCAGCTACGACTCGTATCGTCCGATCAGCTTTTCCGAGATTCGTTTTCATTTGTTTTCTCCTCAAGTGGTTTATAAACCGTCATGCTAGGGTAGAGCCACAAAAAAGGAAAAGGTTACAATGATTTCCGTACGAATCTGGCAATTTGTTGGAGCCGAAATTTCCGCGAATTTGATAGAGAAGTAAAAATGGGGAATCAAATACTACGTGAACCTACAGAGTCAATGCTGATGCAGCTAGCAAAAGGTGGTGATTTTGCGGCGTTCCAGCAATTAGCTACTCAGCTTCAACCACGAGTGTATGGCTTGACTTTCCGAATTCTTCAACATGCTCAAGATGCCGAAGACGCCACCCAGCAAACATTTCTGGCATTGATCGAGCACATGGCGGATTTTCGTGAAGATTCGTCGGTCGCAACATGGGTTCTGAAGATTGCGACCAATAATGCACTCAAAATCCTGCGAAAGAAACGAACCGTGAAGATGGTGTCTATGACGGACCTGACGCCCGAAGACAGCTATAGCGACGTTCCGCATCCGGAGTTTATTGCACCATGGAGCCAAACTGCGGACGAAATCGTTCGACAGGCTGAAGTTCATGCGGAACTTGAGCAGGCATTGTTGGAACTCGATGACAAATACCGCTTAGTTTTCGTATTGCGAGACGTCGAGGGACTTTCCGTACGTGAAACGGCCCAGGCGCTAGATCTGACCGAATCGACCGTCAAGGTTCGATTGCTGAGGGCTCGGCTAGCCCTTCGCGAGCGACTGACACAGAAATTTGGCGACCCAACGCAGGTCATGAGACCCGACCACAACCATTCTTAGAGAATTTGTGTAACTTTTTTTAGCTCCCTGGATCAAAGCTTTACGCAACGTTTGCGAGGAATACCAATATGACCTGCGAAGAACTTCTGAAAGCCCTGAACGACTATGTCGATGGCGAGGAGTTAACCGAGATCTGCGAAGAGTTCTCACAACATTTGGCTGGTTGTAATCCCTGCCAAGTCGTTGTCGACAATATTCGTCAGACGATTTCGCTATATCGTGATGGGCAGCCGTACGAGATGCCCAGGGCATTCCAAGAACGACTGCAGCAGACTTTAAAATCACGATGGGAAGAGAAGTTCGGGTCA
>DAIRSD010000447.1:0-4160 GCA_036804625.1 Aureliella sp.
GCCGCCGATATCCTAAAAATCGGCGAGCGCACCCTTTATCGCAAGCTAGACAACCCTCAGGTGGAGCGAGGCGATAGGCGATAGGCGATAGGCGATATGAAATATGAAATATGAAATATGAAACTTCCCCCTTCCTCCATGGCCACGATTCAAAAATTACCGCCGGGTTTAGTCAACAAAATTGCTGCAGGTGAGGTCATCGAACGACCCGCCAGTGTGGTCAAGGAGTTGCTAGAAAATAGCATCGACGCAGGTGCTACCAGTGTCGAGCTGACCATTGAGGGCGGTGGCATGGAGCTGATTCGGCTGAGCGATAACGGTTGTGGCATCGAACCCGAGCAGATACCGCTGGCGTTGGCTAGCCATGCGACCAGCAAACTGCGAACGGCGGACGATCTTTTTGACGTTCACACCTTGGGTTTTCGCGGCGAAGCGCTAGCTTCGATTGCCGAAGTGAGTCACCTGTTGTTGCGATCTCGCACGGCAGATAGCCAGGCCGGTTGTGAAGTTCAGGTTCGAGGCGGGGTCGCCGAAGCGCCGCAACCAGCGGGTTGTCCCGTCGGAACAACGATCGAAGTGCGCCACCTGTTTTTCAACACTCCGGTTCGCCGCAAATTTTTGCGATCGGCACAAACCGAGGCCAACCACATTGTCGAAGCTTTCACTCGTATCGCTTTGGCCTTTCCGAACGTGCACGCAAAACTTCTAACCGGTTCGCGCGTGACGATGGACTTGCCGCCGACCGATTTGTGGAAGCAGCGGATAGGTGCATTCTTCGGTGGAGAAATCGCAGATAGTTTGATGGCGGTTGAAAGCCAGCAGGATCAAGTTCGATTGTCTGGTTACGTGGCCGATCCTTCGGTCAGTCGCAGTAACAACCGCATGCAATATCTGTTTCTCAACGGTCGGTTTATTCGTGACCGATCCCTCCAGCATGCGCTCAGCGAAGCCTATCGTGGACTACTGATGACCGGGCGATTCCCAGTCTGTTTTTTGAAGCTGGATATGCCTGCCGACATGGTGGATGTCAACGTCCATCCAACCAAGATGGAGGTCCGATTCTTGGAAGGTGGCAAGCTGTACAGTCAACTCCTGCAAGCTCTTCGCCATCAGTTCTTGACCACCGATCTAACGGCTCGTGCCAAACCCAATCCTGGTCCGCTGCCCGCAGGGCTGCGCGATGTGCAGCCCAGCGATGCGCTGGGCATGTTGCCGCAACCCGCTGCTCACAACGACGCTCGTTGGCAAGATCACAGCGATCGCATGAGCAGTGTAGCTGGGCGAACCGGCATGTTAGACTTGCAGCCGTCGATACCCGCGTTCCGGCCCTTTCCCACAACGGGTACTTTGTCAATCAATCGGAATGCCGCTGCGGGCGGACTTGGCAGCCTGCCGTCGATATCAAGCGACCTACCGACCGCGACCGCGCAAGTGGAATCGCGTTTGGAGTTGCCGCCAGGCGCAGCGCCTTGGCAGCCCGATCTGGAAACTGATGCTCATCCAGTCAGCGACGAACTGACAACCAAGCAAGAATGGATCCAGCACGGTCCGCACTCAGCGGTCGGGCAGCCGGTATCTGCCGGACTAGGCATGACGGGAATTCAGATTCATAATCGTTATCTAGTCACACAGGACGACCAAGGCTTGGTGGTGGTCGATCAACATGCGCTGCATGAGCGCATCCTGTACGAGCAGCTCAGGCAACGAGTCGAAAATCAGAATCTGGAAAGCCAGCGGTTGTTGATGCCCGAGCCAATCGACTTGACGCCAGCCGAAGCGGCAGCCGCCATCGAAAGCCGCGAGATTCTAGCCAAAATAGGGATTGAAGTGGAAGCATTTGGCGGAGACACGGTGCTGATGACCAGCTATCCAGCCATGTTAGCCAACATGCGACCGGCCGAAGTGCTTCGCCAGGTGCTCGAGCCGCTCATGTCCGGCGGCCAGCAACCCAGCGCGCGAGAAGTACTGGATGAACTGCTGCACATGTTAGCCTGCAAAGCCGCCATCAAAGCCGGAGACCGCTTGTCGTCAGACGAGATCACCACGCTGTTGGAGCAGCGTTATCATTTTCAAGACACACACCACTGTCCTCACGGCCGCCCCACAGCGCTTTTTTTCACTCGCGACCAATTGGACAAAATGTTCAAACGCACATGAAGTCAATTCTTGCCGACGGCAAAAAGGATTGCCGTAGTGGGATTCGCCAGAATTCCTTGCAGAATCTCGACCTTTGGCGAGCCTGACACCGACTGGTAGAAACTCAACTTCCGCTCGCCCTATTAGCGAAGATTAGTGTTCCCCATTCTCCGACTTCCCAGCCAGAAGTCTACAGCGGGCACGATTGTATCGTTTTCCAATTGCCCACCGTCACTTGACACACTAGGGTCCGTAGGTCATAATTTAACTAGTTTGACTAGCCAAAAGGAGATCGCCATGTCGCAAGCAGAGTGGACCGTGGCCGATGCGAAGAGCAAGTTAAGTGAAGTTCTAAATCGCGCGGAAAATCAAGCTCAGATCATCACTCGGCGTAACCGACAATATGTGGTGCTGGACGGTGAAGAGTACCGGCGGCTGACGGGTAACTTGCCGAGCATCAAGGAAATCATCCTTCGCGGCCCCAGCCTAGAAGTAGTCGATTTGCGCCGTGACAAATCGACGGGTCGTGGGCTTGAATTATGAAGACGCTAGTGGACACCTGCGTGATTTCCGAAGTGCAGCGAAGGCAGGGACATCCGTTAGTGCGCCAACATTTTGAAAGTCTCGCTGCGAAAGATATCTACTTTAGTGTGCTCACGTTCGGTGAACTGAGAAAAGGTATCGAAAGACTCAAGGCCAATGCGAAGAAGAAATCCTTAGAGATTTGGTTTCATCAACTGATTCTGGCAGCGCATGATCGCATTCTCCCGGTTGACCAAGAGACCGCCTTGATTTGGGGCGAGGTCGCTGCGCAGGCTGAGAGACAAGGGCGTTCGATACCTGCGATCGACGGCCTCCTCGCTGCCACAGCACTTCGATTCGGTCTACGCCTTATGACGCGAAACGAAGATGATTTTGAAGCAACAGGTGTGTTGGTGTTTAATCCTTGGAAGTAGCTTGGCCTCAATTGGAAATACCGCCCACCACAATTTTAGTTAACGAATAGAAGGCGATTTTAGTGTGACTTGCCTCAGGCCGATTAATATAGTGGAGGGCAAACAGCATTACCAAACGATCGGGGTACTTATGAACATCGACCTGCCAGCGGAATTGATTGAACGGGTACATCAAAAGGCCAAGCTCAATCGTAGGATGAGTGATGCTGACGTGATTCGCAGGGCTTTGGATTCTCTTGATTGGTTTGAACAGGAGCTTGTTGCCATTGAGGAAGGTATTTCTGCGTGGCGGGCTGGAGAAGTGCAGGATTTCACGGAGTTTGACCGGGAGTTTCGTCACCAGAACGGAATTGCATTTGGTGACTGATGTTTCGTATTCAGATCACCGGTCCTGCCAAGCGGACCACTGAGTCTAATTTTCAGTGGTGGGCGGAAAATCGTTCAGTCGAAGAGGCATCGCATTGTCTTTACTATTGCAGGGCAAGAGGTTGTCATCTTCGCGGTTAAGCATGTTTCTCAGGATTTCTTGTGCGATTTGCGGGGTTCTCATCAGCAGAGAAGGTTGGGCATCTCTTCGATTGCGTGATGCGGGCTTCGCTATTGCTCGGTGACGGAGCGTCACGTCCCCCTGCTCCAGCTGATGCCACTGGCTAGGGTTTCCTGCATTGCCATACAAAGGATTGGCACGGCTTCAGATGCAACGATCTCAGGGCGAGTTGCTGCGAAGGATTCCCCAGGATTCCTTGTAAAACCGGGAACTCTGGCGAATTCCAATAGGACTGATAGAAATTCAACTGCCGCTCGACTTACTAGCGAGAATCAGTGAAGATTAGTGTTTTCCGCTACCCAACCCCCCCCTCAAGAAGCCTACGGGGACACAGGAACACTAATTACCACTGATCGACACTAATCAAGACAGAGCTTTTCAAATCATTTTCAGGCAGGGCTTTGGCCAGCGGCAAAAAAGAATTGCCGTAGTGGGATTCGCCCGAATTCCTTGCAGAACCGTGACATTTGGCGAGCCTGACACCGACTGGTAGAAACTCAACTTCCGCTCGCCCTATTAGC
>DAIRSD010000448.1:0-4153 GCA_036804625.1 Aureliella sp.
CCTGCGCTCTGGCATTCTATACCCCATACGCAACCTTCACCACGAACATGCTGGATCAAGCCGGTTGACTTGAGCTTTAGTAGTCATGCTTGGATGACGCGTGATAGCTGCTGGCCTTGCCGGAGTACATCCGTGGATTCGAATTCATCCAGCGTTGCAAGAACGGCTGCACACCCTAGCGGATTAGCGCTCCACGTATCTGATCCTTCTCCGTATCGAAGTGATGCCATGATGTCGCTGCGACCTACTGCGGCACTAACTGGGATTCCGTTTCCTAAGCCCTTACCAAGGCAAACAATATCGGGCTGGATCCCATAGTGGGTGTATGCGTACATGGGTCCCGTGCGACCAAAATTGGCTTGAATTTCATCTAGTATGAATAAAATGCCATGCTGTCGACAAAACGACTCAAGCAACTGAAGATATTCGAGCTGCGGATGAAACGAGCCTCCGCCACCCAAGTAAGGTTCGGTAATCAAACAAGCGATCTGTCCGCTTAGTTCATTGGCCAGTGACTCCAGCTCCTGACGATAGGATGACAAATCGATCGGCTGCTCACGACGTTGCACGTCGATGCACTCAGCCTTTGGGAAAGCAACGAAGCGAACACGCGGGTCGCGATCGGGATCTGATTCACTGCCTGTGACAGCTCCGGACAGTCCTTTTTTGCCGTGGAATCCGCCGCGCGTTGCCAGGATGTACTTTCGATTTTTATCAAAAGCCAAGCAGGCCCACAGAGCCTTTTGAACAGCTTCGCTTCCGCTGGCCGCCCACAACACCTGCTGCATTCTTTGGCCACCGGGCTGGCTATGCATGTTAGCCAGCAAGCGTTCACAGGCCATTACCTCAATCTCAGTCACCGCGTTATACGCCGTCAACGTAACGGCTGGGTGATAATCGTTAACACCGGCTTTTGCTAAGGAAGGCAGAGAATCCAGTTGCATGTATCGGAGAACACGATGCCACCACCGAACCGGATTGTGACCAAGGTTGGCAACTAAGACACCAGATGAAAAATCGGCCAGTTTTCGGCCCTCAGGTGTCCAGTGGTAGCTGCCAGCACTTCGCGTGAATACGGCCTGAGAAGGCGTAAACGTTCTAAGCGCAATGGGCTCGGTCGCAACGACACGTCGACGCCATTGATTCGACGGTGTTTCGCCAGCGTGTTCGATCGCAGATGTCAAAGTAGAACACCCAGCGACAGGTTGTGCTTTGCTTGAGGTCTGCGCGGACATAATTCTCTTTCGATTAACAAGTGTTTTTTCAGCCCAAATAGCGGATCGTGTTCCACGGAAAACTCCAATCCCATTAGTCCTCTACCACAATTCTATCTATACTTGTCCCGCATAAAGGACGTTGGAGCCACCTCCGGGCTGGTGCAGAACTAGACCACCCTGTGGGCCATTGACTTGAACGACACAATCTTCTTGTCCGGTCGACGCTTGCTGAAGAATTGCTTCGAGCGATTGCACGGCGGCGACCACCTGTCGATCTGCGGTCAAATCATTGTAATTCAACTGGCGGTTGACCTGAAATCGGGCTGTTTCACTGGAGGGATGTTGGCCGAATTGCACGTAGGCCACCTCCCGCGTAAAACGCTCCAGCACTTCAATCCCGTAGCCTCGTTGAGTACGACCGCCAAAGGGCTCTTGAAACGTGCCATTGTAATGGTTGTTGAGCGTTGTCTTCATTTGCATCGGCGTCAGGCCTTCGACCGTGCATTCTACTCCACGCTTGCGACCGTGGCTGTTCCACACTCCATTGTCGAATCGAAACTGTACTTCCTGTTCCACGTAGCCTGGAAAATTGTCAGGGGTTACCCAACTGGTGTGAATGTCAAATGCCGCACTGCGACCATCTGCGTACCGGTAGATTAATCGTAACTGAGTCGAATCCCAGGTCGAACCATTTGCAGGTCCAACTAATCCGCGCTGCCCTGAACAAGACACGCTCTGCAACTTACCGCCGAACGTAAAGTCGATCAACTTGATGTAATGGACCGCGACATAGGTTGCCGGGTTGCGTCCGGTGATCCATTCACTGAATTGTCCAGTCGCAATTGACTTGGGCTCCAGTAGCGAACAGTATCCGTGGTTGACATGTTGCAAGACGCCATCGACAACAAGCGTGCGGAGTTTCTTGTGATCTGGGTCCAGCAGTTTGTGATAGACAACTTTGCACAGCTTTTGATGTTGTTCAGAAGCTTGTGTTAGTTGATCCAATTGATGTAGAGTCAGTACTGATGGCTTCTCGATCAACACATGCTTACCAGCCTGGAGAGCGGCCATAGCCGACTGGAAGTGACGATGGTCGGGTGTGGCGACGCACACAAAATCAACCTCCTGATCCAGCAGCTGGCTAACAGCTTCAGGGCCTGAGTAATTTGCAAAATCGCCGATCCGGTCTCCGGCCGACTTTCGATAGGCCTCCGCTCGTTGTCCGGTCCGCGAAGCAACGGCTGCTAATTCGACTTCACACAATCCAAATCGTCGATCGTAGAGGCCATCGCGCCGCACCTGCTCGAAGAACGGTCGATACGTCTCGTCAAAGATCATGCCGACACCTACCATCCCAGCTCGCAACCGCTGATCTGGCTGCGACAGGTCGCGGCCGTGGTTTATTTGTGTCATTGTTCAAGTCCAATGTTGCTGAGGATAGTAACTGATTTAAGTCTGGAGCACCGTTCGCAGAACTTCCAGACCGGTCCGACCAAAAGGCAAGTGGCAGGTGATTTCTTGCCAGTTGTAGTGGAGCTCGTCAGAGTTCCCGTGTACATCCCATTCGTAGTGAAACACGCCAGAGTTCCCGTGTCTTTGGGGGAGTTCTGCCGCATTCCGCTAACGGCCAGCCATTTCTGCCGGTTGCCCAATTATTGCATAAACACGCCACTTGATATAGGCTTCCTTGTCGACCAAATGTGGCTGATCAGTTAGACTAATACATGTCGCTTTCAACTACTAGGCACGCTGTATGTTCCGTGTTGAATCATGAGTCTCAAGTAATGTCTTCGAAAGTCTTTGACTTTTATCTGCTAACCTAATTTCCAAGGTTCCTTTGTGAGTCGTCCGAATTTCCTAAGATTGCGCAACAGTCTCGGCGCAGTAAGCAGTAACCGCGTGATCCGACCACCATCGGATCGTAGGATATTGCCCCGTGTTCTGCGGACTGTTTGCTTGTTGACTTTAGGGATTCGATCAAGTCTGGTATGTTGCTACGCGGTGGAGCAGAATAGTGCAACGTTGAGTTACGATCGAGAGATTCGGCCCATTTTGGCCGAGTACTGTTTTGCCTGCCACGGTTTTGATAGCTCGGCCCGGCAGGGTGATCTGCGATTGGATACGCGCGAAGGTGCGCTGCATTCCGGCAGCGGTGGTGCAATCGATCCTGGGAATCCTGAGACCAGTTGGCTGATGCTTCGAATCGAGTCCACTGAGCACGATGTGCAGATGCCCCCGCCAGAAACCGGAAAGCGGTTGAGTAGTCAGCAGAAGGAGTTGCTGCGCCAGTGGATCACGCAGGGGGCCGAATACCAGCGGCACTGGTCTTTCACGCCACCGGTTCGCAGCACACCTCCAGCCCCTGAGGGTCAATCGCTGACCGCAAACAACGAGATCGATCTGTTCATTCATTCCCAGTTGAAGCAAGTAGATCTGGAACCCGCAGTGATCGCTATGCCAGAGACCTTACTGCGCCGCATTTCTCTGGATTTGATTGGCCTACCACCATCTCCCGAGCAACTGGATCATTTTCTTATGCATTGGCAAGTGGATTCAGACCAGGCATATTCTCAGGTTGTCGATCGGTTGCTTTTCAGTCCTCATTTCGGCGAGCGATTGGGGCGCTGGTGGCTAGACCAGGCTCGTTACGCGGACAGCAACGGCTACTCGATCGATCGACCGAGGCAGATTTGGGCCTATCGCGACTGGGTTGTTCAAGCGTTCAACGCAGACATGCCCTTTGATCAATTCACGATCCATCAAATTGCCGGGGACCTGTTGCCCAATGCTGGAACGCAGCAGTTGATTGCAACCGGATTTCACCGCAATACGCAGCTAAACGAAGAAGGCGGCATCGACAAGGAGCAGTGTCGGATCGAAAGTGTTTTTGAGCGTGTTGCCACGACTGGGACTGGCTGGCTTGGGCTGACAGTCGG
>DAIRSD010000449.1:0-4148 GCA_036804625.1 Aureliella sp.
CGGGACCAATATCAAAAAAGATAATTAGCCCCATGTCGAAGAATATAATCAGTAACCTAGACGTCCTAATTGCCAAAAAATTGGGTCGGGCGTGTTGCAGAATTCTGGATAGATGCTTGAATATAGAGACTTCATCCCATCGCTGTCTGGCAACAGAAGCGGTTCCAAGCAGTCTAATTCCCAACAAGAGCGGTTAAGGCTTTTCTTGGGGTTAAGCTGACAGGATTCTGGGATTACATTTACAAAGAACCGGAGAGGTGGCTGAGTGGTCGAAAGCAGTTCATTGCTAATGAACCGACCGGGTCAAACCGGTCCGCAGGTTCGAATCCTGTCCTCTCCGCTTGATTTTATTGGGATTCTTTGAGAAGAATCACCATCTAGACGTCTCGGCCTACCGCGCCAAACGTGCTGACCGGCCGCACTTGGGCGATTTTCGGGTTCTGCAAAAGTATCTGGCACATTCCATGTGCCGTCCGCTTTGTCCTATTCATCCGACCTCGGTTAGTTTACGGAATTAAAGAACGATGTTGCTACGGCACATGGAATGTGCCTGCTAGTTTGTGGGGGGCGTACTCGTTGGCGCATCGCGACTTTGAAAAAAGCAAGACCACTCAGGGCTGCGCTCTGAGTGGTCTTTGCTTTATGCACTTTTCTACTCTATGACGCCACGAGTTCGCCACTTGTTGCAGCCGACCTCAGGGCCACTTCAACCACCCGCACTCCTTGCTGCAGTCCTCCTTACAAGAAGGGTGGCGGCGGAGGTGGAGGAGGCGGAGGAGGAGGAGGAGGAGGTGGTTTTGGGGGGGGTGGGGTCGGAGGAGGTGGTGGTGGCGGTTCTGGGACTGCTCGCGATTGAACGATAGGGGCTCGCTCGGTCAGCAGGGTGGTCGAAGAATTTAGAGCCAAACCGCCGGTCAGACCGCTCAGTCCCCAACGGTTGCCGTCCGCAGGTACCGTGACGTTGACAGTGACTGCAGCCGTCGATTCCAAAATCGGATCGGGACTTACCGTAACCGTTGCACCCGAGACGCCATACCGAGCCAATACGGTATCAACATGAGCCTGGGCTTCTGATGTGTTGGAACCGGGTACGATGACCATGCGACAGGCTTCATACGATGCCTGATCGGCTACGTGCCGAACAATAGATACTCTCGCCAGCTCGATCGATCCCAAAATGAAGATAAATAGGATTGAAGCCACCAACGAGAACTCAACCGTAGTTGCGCCAAGTCGTGAAACAAGAAATCTTGATGTACAAAATCTGTTGTATTGAGGAGTCATAATTATTCTCAGGAATTCTCGACTACTTGGTCAGTAGGCTAGGCAGACCACGAGCAATAGCCTGAAACGCATTGATCAAATCGGCTGGGCTAGCGGCGTGAAAGTGGCGTCCGCCTCCAGTGGCGGCGACGGACTGCATCAGCCCTTGATCTGCTTCCATGGCAAAGGTGACTGTATAAATGACGATCCCATCGGCGGCTGCAGTCGCGGCCGGACCCGTGGGATAGGTTCCCGTATTGTGAATGCCGTCCGTCATGACGACGATGACTTTAACCGCATGTTGACGCGCCATAGGGCTGCTGAAAAGCGATCCCAGTCCTTCGTTGATACCACCGCCAATGTTTGTCCCACCCGAACAAAAGCTGTCGGTATAGGGTTGCAAGGCAGCCAAAATACTGGAGTAGTTATCAGTTAGGCTTACGTCAGTCCCCGCTGCGTGATGATAGGTCGATAGTGAAACAAGTTCTGAGATCGGTGAACTACTCACTTCGCCAAGGAACACATCAACCGCAGCCACTAAATTGCGCCAGCGGCAAATTGGAGGTGCCGGATCACAAAATTCCCAGTCAGGCGGTGCCGAGTAGGGCAAGACGAATGGAACGGCGGCTTCATCGGCAGCGTATGCCATCGATCCAGAACGGTCCAGAACCAAAGCGATATCAACTTCTACCGCCGTCGAAATTGCAGTTTGATTCAAATCAAAAGAGCTTCGTCCCAGAATCCCAGGTAAGATAAGTGGTATCGAATTGTCTGCGGATGAAGAATCGCGTTTTCCGATTATTTGGACCGAGTTCTTGATCTGCGAACCGCTGTCAAACGCATATCTAGACGTTAACCCGGCCCGTGTGGATTGTCCGAAAGTGAAATCAGAACTACTAAGTGTTAGGTTTTCGCCAGCAACCGTATTCAATTCAGCGATTTGTTGACCTTTGAGTATAGCCTGTGACTGACTGCGGCTGACAGTAAATTCTCGCCCACTGGCTCGCGTCGCTGCATCCACAGCGGTATACAGCTCCGTACGGCACAAGTCCATATAGCAATAATTGATAGCGATCGCTGAAAGAAGCAGCATCACTGGCAATAGAATTGCAATCAGGACTAAGGCTGCTCCGCGCCTTGATGCGGCCGTAACCTGTCTCAAATGATTTTGCTTGTGTCGCATGGCGATCTAGGTTCCTTGGAATTGTCTGACTCTAGCGTTCAATCATCATTTGCATTTGGCCAGTCAAGGTGCGCCCAGTGAACAAAAATGGGGCGAATAGGCTGTTGTCCGAACAGGGAGCAGTGACGGTGACTTGCACGATCGACCCGTATGGCTGTTGATCGAGATTCGATGGTTGAACAGAAATGCTTCCAGAACTGATGCGTCGATCATCCAGCACCTGCTGACAAGCCGCTTGCACATTACCCGAGTCGGAAACAGGCACTAGAGCTACTCGGGCACCTTCGTAAGCTGAAATTCTTAGGCCTTGCTGCAGGAAGATCATTGAGCAAACTTCGATGGTGCCAAGGACGATCAGTACCAGAATGGGCAAGGTGATAGCCAATTCTGAAACCGCTACGGCGCGTCGTGAACGCTGATGCCGAGTACTATACTTGCGGGCGCGGGACATCAATTCACCTGAAAGATCCAGTCTATTTGGGCTGCACCGCTATAAGCAGCGCGATATTGCGTTCAAGCTGGCGACAAACCTGCTCGTGTTGTGAACCATAGGTCGCAGTCCGAGTAAATGGGCTGCCAGTTCGGCAAGACAGAGAGCGACAGCAGGATTTCAGGCAGAAAGTACAGCGGCTGAAGCGATCGTACCAGTGCTAGCGATTTTGCCGGTTCTGCTGATTAAGACAGCCGCTTGAGCTGCTGGATGAATAAGCGGAGCGCTCGTCCCCGGTGGCTTAGAATGTTTTTAACGGTGCTGCTCAGTTCGGCAAAGGTTTGGTGATATTCCATGATCTCGAATAAAGGGTCATATCCAAAACCGCCTTGCCCACGGTACTGATCCAAAATGCGCCCCCAACAACGGCCTTCGGCCTCCAGCACAATCTGTCCGTCGGGGTTGGACAGTGCGATGGTACTCACGTAGTAGGCTTGGCGCTTTAGGGGTGACCGACGATTTAATTCAACTAGCAGTTTTTCATTGTTGCGCTGATCGGTGGCACCTGGGTCCGAATAACGCGCCGAGTAAACGCCGGGCTGGCCGTCCAGTCCAGGCACGCACAGGCCACTATCCTCACCGATGGTCCACTGCTGCAAATGAATGGCCTGTTGACTGGCTTTTAACCTGGCGTTTTCGATAAAAGTTTTGCCAGTCTCTTCGACTTCGATAGAGCCCGGTACTTCATCCAGTGAAAGCAACTGGTAGCCCAGCGGCTCAAGCAGGCTACGCAGCTCAACAACTTTCTTTTGATTATGACTTCCTAGTACTAACGTCTTGGATGAAATCACTTCAAGTCTTCCCGCACGCAAAATAATGAATCTCTGGCTCCGACACGCGGCCAATCCTAAGGAATCCGCCGCAGCCTTCGGCTGACTACTTGAACAACGAGCCACCATAGATCTTGGAGGTCGAGGTTCGAGGAACAGCTAGTGGCTTGCCTTCAATGTCAAATGGTAAACGAGCCTCAGAATTAAGCGAGACGGTACGGCTGACCGCACCGGTGGTTGGATCTTTAGCGGTGACTTCTCGGTATCCGCAAAAGCGATTCAAGATAGCTGTGATTCCAGGGTCATACTCAAATTGTCCACCTGATATTTCGCTCCCTAGCGAATCAAAGCTGGCGATCATCACGTTACTTCCTTAGCGATCATGGATCTCGTATGCTTCCACACCCTTGCTACGAAGCGATTGTGTCATCTTGTGAGCCTT
>DAIRSD010000450.1:0-4148 GCA_036804625.1 Aureliella sp.
TGTGGGAGACGGAACGGGAGCCCAGCAGCATTGGGCCAGCACGCTGTCAGGATTCGACGTCGCTCAGCGTCGCACTCTACGCCCCAACTTCGACAAGCAAGGCATGCGGCCAGTTATCGGTAGCGAGTTTTTGCTTTCGCGACACCTTCCTGATGATGTGCAGGGGCAATTTATTTACGCCTGCGTGATCAACATGCATGGCTTGACTCGCTTTCAAGTGGGTGATGATCCAGAGGGTGCAGGCTATGCGGGCAAGCGAATTGAGGATCTGGTGGATTCGCCAGATAATTTTTTCCGTCCTATCGATCCTCAGATTGGGCCCGATGGAGCAGTATGGTTCGGCGATTGGTGCAACGCACTGATTGGCCACATGCAGTACTCACAACGAGACCCGAATCGCGCCCATGATCACGGACGCATGTATCGATTGGTGAACAAGAACAAACCGCTTCTCACACCCGTTTTACAACACGGCAAAACCATCGATCAACTGTTGCAACAACTGGAAGAGTACGAACCTAGGACTCGCTATCGAGCCAGACGTGAGCTTCGCGCCAGACCGAAGGCGGAAGTCTTAGCGGCAGTCGACCGTTGGCTGGCTACCGGAACGGCGTCGCCCAACAAGCTGTGTGAAGCGCTGTGGTTACAGGAGAGCTTTCGACAATTGGACCCTGGGTTGGTCAATCGTGTGATGGCCAGCGAAGACTTGAGGGCTCGTGCCGCTGCAGTCCACAGTGTCTCCAATGAGTTTCGTCGGTTCGAGCCGACGCAGGATGTGTTATCCCGCGCCGTCAACGATTCCGCCTCGCGAGTAAGACTAGAAGCTGTGCGTGGTCTCAGTTTCCTTCAGACATCAAAGGCGGCAGAAATCGCACTTCAAGTGGTGAATCATCCAATGGATTATTGGACCCAGTATACTTTGGAGCACACGCTACAGGCGCTGCGTCCGCATGTGGACGCCGCTCGAAAGACTGGCAACTTCCTGCCGCAGGGGCCTGAGTCTCTGCGACAATACTACGAAGTCTTTGAATTGGAGTCGGGGCCAGGCGGTGAGGCGGTTAAGCCGCTGCGCGACGCTGAAGATCCTGAACTGCCTAAGCACAAGCGACGCTCGGCAATTCGTCAACTAGCTAGGATCGGTGGCGGTGATCAAGGACGCGGCCAAGTGGTGTTCTCTCGCGTTTGCGCTGGCTGTCACCGAGTGGGAGATCAAGGAAAAGATTTTGGGCCCCGCATGGATATGGTAGGCGCTCAATACCCCAAAGACGATATCATCCAGCATATCCTCTGGCCCAATGAGTCAATTGCCAAAGGCTACGAGACGGTTCAGATTTTGACGGTTGATGGGGAAGTGATCACCGGTTTTGTACTCAAGGAGACGGAAGCTCAATTGACTCTGGGTGTCGCAACTCAAGATGGCAAAGGCAAGGAGGTTGTCGTCGACAAAGCCAACATCGAGCAGCGCAAAGAGATGAAAGCTAGCTCGATGCCCGAAGGTTTGGCCAAGACGATTGCTCCGGCTGAATTCTTGGATCTGTTGACCTACTTGACCAGCCTGGATGCTGCGCCTTTGGAAGTCCAGGACGGCTGGACACTGACCGCACTTCAGGATATCGGCAAACTGCGTTCGCGAGACGGATTGATTGAAATCTCGCGTGATGCTCAAGTGGCCTACCCGGCCGATTTCCAGGCTCACTGGATGAAGCATTCCAACCTATTGCTTAGCGGAGCCGATGCTAGTGGACGCGAGTTCGCATTTCATTCCCCTGAGCCGGCTGTGGCTTCACCGGCCATCACGATCCGACTGGCACGCCCTAGTCCACTTGCGCTGATCACTATCCAAAACCGAAGAAACAAACAGTTCTACGACCGAGCCAAGGATCTGGCAGTATGGGTTTCCGAGGATGGCAAGCAGTGGCAGCAGGTGTGGCGTAGCGAAAAGCCTGCCGAAAACTACGAAATCAAACTTCCAGAGGGTACGCAGGCGAGTTACATCAAGATCGGTTTGGATGGCACGGGCATTTTGCACCTGAATCAAGTGGTCGTTTATGCACCGCAGTAAACATGGCGGATCTAGGCTTTGTTTCTAATGTGGCGACAAGCTTCTAGCTTGTCGAGGATGTGTAGCAATTCCTTAACAAGCTAGAAGCTTGTGACCACATAAATTTGTCAAATGACGGCTTCAGAAACAAGCCCTAGTATTTGAGAGATTGAAACAATACACAGTGCGTCGGATACGTTGAAGGCATGAATATGTCGTGGCAAGATCACCTTCAGCGACAGTTGGAACGCTTGCAAGTGCTAGACTTGCGGCGCAGGCGCGGTGGCTTGCTGCCTCGGATTCAAGCTAAGAATGACTCACGCACGCACGATACGACAGCAACTCGACTGATCGACGGTCCGCTGGATTTTGGCAATAACGATTATCTGGGGCTTCGGCAACATCCCCATATCTACACGGCTGTACAGGAGACATTGCAACGCTGCGGCTGGGGCAGTGGGGCCAGTCCCGTATTATGCGGCCATCATACGCTGCACAGCCGACTCGAGCAGGCGCTGGCGGAACTCAATCAAGTGGAAGACTCGCTTGTGTTTTCTTCCGGTTTCGCATGTAATCTTGGCGTCCTGTCTTGTTTGTTGGACCAGGATAGCATCGTGTTCAGCGATCAGCTTAATCATGCAAGTTTGATCGATGGAATTCGGCTCGGACGATCAGACCGAGTAATTTACAACCACTGTGACCTGGATCATCTAAAAAGTCAACTGAAAAGCCGCCGAGCCCAATACCAGCGTAGCCTGATTGTAACGGAGTCTATCTTTAGCATGGATGGTGACCAGGCTCCACTGTTACAATTGGCTGAATTGGCTGGGCAGTACGACAGCGCACTTATTGTAGACGAAGCTCATGCGCTGGGTCTATTTGGAACTCGCGGAGCTGGCTTGCTGGAAGAGATGCAGTTGTCAGATCAGGTGCTGCTCAAACTGGGGACACTCAGTAAATCGCTGGGCGGAGTTGGCGGTTATGTGGCTGGCTGTTCAGTAACAATGGAATATCTGGTCAATCGTTGCCGTAGTTACCTGTTCAGCACGGCACCACCGGCAGCCGCGATGGCAGCCGCGTTGGCTGCAGTCGAATTGCTGCCCTCGCTTTGTGCAATCCGGACACAACTACTCGAACAGGCTAGAGCTTTGCGGACAAGACTGAGTGACATGGGTTGGACTGTTCCTTCAGGACGCAGTCCCATCATTCCCTTGGTGATAGGAGAAGCTTCGGATGCCATTGCCCTGTCCAGGCGTTTAGGCCAACAAGGAATCTATGTACCCGCCATCAGGCCACCGACCGTGCCCAACGGAACCAGCCGACTGAGAATAAGCCTCTCGGCCACTCATACAACTCAAGATTTCGACCGACTATGCAGCGTTCTTGGGCCTGCTGCGACCAAAGCAGTTTGATGCTACAGTACGGAATGTTAGTACAAAAGTATGGCATTCACAAAAAGGGTTTTGAAAATGAGCAACCAAGGCATTCAATGCAAAAAAAATCCAGTACAGTCCATCGATAGTTAATCAGTATTTGGATCGTCATAATTCTTTGTAATCCTGCGATGAAAAGTTTCGGTCAATTGCCCCAGCAAGAGCAAAATGCTGGCGATGCCACAACTACTGTCTCTGATCCCACCAACAACCTGTCTGAGCTGAAAGCTGCAGTCGACACCAACCCTGAAGATATGGCGGCACTTGGTTCCTACGCACAAGCCTTGTACCGATTAGGTAACCTGCCTGGTGCTTGGGAGCAACTTAGTAAAGCATATCAACTGTCGGCCAGTCATGGCGGAGTTCAAACTGGCATCCAAAGTGTGATGAATTCCTTCAAAATTAACGGGCTGTTCACGGTGAATACTCCGGAAGCCACTATCCTCTCTGTGCTAGGAGAACCACACCACAGGCTGCAGATGCCTCAGGGACTGCGATTAGTTTATGGCTTCTTAGCAGTTGATTTTCGCGATGGTCGAGTTCATGAAATAATCGATTTGCGCGGCGCTAAGCCTACACTGTTTCAGCCTACTGATGTTGGCTAATGCGATTTAGATGGTCGTGGCTGGCAGGTAGGGCTGCGAGAAAAATCTGCTGGTTCGTCGAGTGCACAT
>DAIRSD010000451.1:0-4129 GCA_036804625.1 Aureliella sp.
GTATAACTAACATTGTATCCTTATAAAATAACCCGCGACAATTAATTCGATCGGGTTTGTCATAGTTCAACAACCCTAATAAAAAACGCGACACGACCGCCTGAAAAGGCTTGAAGCCAATGTATCGCCTGCCACAATTCGCTTCACCAAGTCGCTCTACGGAGCGATTAAGATCAATTCACTAACGATCCCCAAAACCACCGCCTGGCAAAGAATCAGTCAGCAAACTTAATCAAGAATTCATGGAAGGTCACCGCAATGTCATGGATTCCATTGTAATGGATTTTCCGCTCAATTCACAGTCCCAAACAAAAAAATGTCAAATCATTTTGACACTGAACACAAACCACTTGACAAACTAGTGCAGTTAGATTCGTTATTCCACCTAAAGCGATTGGTTCGGGAAGAGAGATCTTGCCTAGGAACTGCCTAACTGGCTCGGAGCCAATTTTTTGTAGTTCTTTTTCAACGGATCCGCATTTCAACTGCTCACCCAGACAAGGCAAGGTAAGATATTGGCTTTGCACCGTTAAAAATTTTGACCTTTTTGCCGCAAGGATCAATCATGTCTCGACTATGCAATTGGGGATTCGCTTTGATGATTCTTACTTCCATGACCATTGCCCAGCAGACCCAAGCAACAGGCCCCAAACCCTTTGGGAAGACCCGGTCTGGACAAGCCGTGAACCTGCATACCATTGGCAACGGCAAACTGACCGCACTTGTTACTGAATATGGTGCCACGCTGGTTCAGTTACATATCGCAGATCGTCAGGGCAAGATGGACGATGTCGTTCTGGGCTGGGATGATGTGAGCGGTTACGAATCGGATCAAAATCAGTATTTTGGCTGCACTACCGGACGGGTATGCAATCGCATTGCCAAAGCCAGTTTCATGCTGGATGGAAAGACCTACAAGCTAGCCGTTAACAATGAACCCAATCATTTGCACGGCGGCGTAAATAGAAGTCTTAGTAAAGTGGTCTGGGCGAGCAAACCTTTCAGCAACCAAAATGGAGAAGGCGTGGAGCGCAGTTACATGAGCCCTGACGGAGAAGAGGGATATCCTGGGAACCTGACCGTTCAAGTAACGTACTTTGTTCCCGCAGACCAAGCTGTCTTGAAGATTAGCTACTCTGCGAAGACCGATCAGCGAACGCCCGTCAATTTGACGAATCATTCTTATTTCAATCTTTCTGGAGCCGGTGCTTCCACGGTACTCGATCACTTGCTGAAGTTGAATGCGGACAACTACACGCCGGTTGACGAGACACTGATTCCCACCGGCAAGATCGAATCCGTTAAGGATACCCCGTTGGATTTTCGGCAACCAAGAAAGATTGGCGAGAGAATTGAACAGTTAGTGCCGACCGCTACGCTAGGCTACGACCACAACTTTGTGCTGAACGCCCCTCAAGATGGTCAGGAGCTAAGACTAGCGGCTGAATTGGTTGACCCCAAGTCAGGTCGCTTGATGCGAGTACTGACTTCGGAGCCAGGTGTGCAATTCTATTCTGGTAATTTCCTGATGGGTCAAACGGCTAAAGGCGGCAAGAGCTATGCGCATCAGTCTGCAATTTGCTTGGAAACGCAGCATTTCCCAGACTCGGTCAACCAAGTCAATTTTCCTTCCACGATTCTCGAGCCTAGCAAAGAGTTCTCCAGTAGCACCGAATTTCATTTCTCTACCATCCCTACAGACAAATGAAGGAACACTGGCGTGAACTTGCCTGTTGAAATCGACGTTCATCATACAAAGCAGTTGTTGGAAAACCAGCAAATCGTACTGATCGACTGTCGCGAGCCCGACGAATGGGAGCTGGCTAAGATTGAAGGCGCTGTGCTGATGCCTCTAAGTCAATGGATGGCAACAGTGGATCAGTTGGCGCAATACGCGGGACGCCGTGTGGTGGTACATTGCCACCATGGAGGACGTAGCCTGCGAGTTACTCAGTGGCTGCGCCAAAACGGATTCCCGGAAGCGCAAAACATGACCGGCGGAATCGATGCTTGGTCGCAGCAAGTAGATACTGACGTTCCCAGATACTAGATTAAAGCCATGCACGTTGTCAAACTTGCCGAACTTCCCAAAATTCCAGCTTCCCATGAGCAATCTAATCAACCTGGAGTCTGGAAGCAGGTACTCTTGACCAAGGCCAATATTCAGCCAGGGCAAATGCAGATGCTCAACTGGGCCACACTACCTGGCGGGTCCTCGTTTCAGCCACATTACCACCAAGACATGCAGGAGATCTTTTTGATCCTGCGTGGGCAGGTGCAAATGACAGTTGGCGAACAAAAAATAGTCCTTTCCGATGGTGATTGTGTGGTAATCGAGCCTTGCGAAGTTCACCAGATGACCAACCTGAATGATCAAGAGGCGCAGTACATCGTCCTGGGTATCTCCTCTGGGAAAGGTGGTCAAACTGTGGTGGTTGAACCAATGGAATAGTCACCACAAAGTTGATACACTTACTCCTTTCATAGTTATTTCGATTCAACAATTTGCTATTGTCCTTACCTAAATGGTTATCCTTTACTTGATCATCGCCCTGTTTCTTTTGGCGCTGAACGGCTTTTTTGTACTCGCTGAATTCGCTGCAGTCAAAATGCGACCCTCGCGTGTGCAAGAAATGGTGGACGATGGAGTGCCCGGTGCCTTGGCGGTTCAGGAGCTTCAAGACAAGCTAGACGAGTATCTGTCTGTGTGCCAATTGGGAATCACCTTCGCCTCAATTGGCCTAGGTTTCGTCGCAGAGCCTGCCGTTGTGCGACTGGTCGAACCGGCCATAGGCTGGCTGGGCCTGATTTCTCACGATACTCAATCAGCATGGATCACGACTCATTCGATCGCCTTTGCCATCAGCTACATGCTGGTCAGCTTCCTGCACATCCTGATTGGGGAATTGGTTCCAAAATCCGCAGCCATACGACTTACCGAAACAGCCTCACTTTGGACTGCACGACCTTTGTATCTTTTCCGCCTGCTGTTCTATGTACCACTGAAAGCGCTGAATTACTCGGCGAACCAGCTATTGAAGTGGATTGGCCTGGGCGATACAGGCAACCATGAAGTGCATAGCGAAGACGAGCTTCGGATCTTACTCAGCCAGTCACAAACTGGAGGAGTCATGTCATTCCGGCGACTGCTGTTCGTAGAAAACGTTTTTGATTTAGGTGAGCTAAAAGTCAAAGATGCCATGCGTCCACGATCTCAAGTCCACACCTTGGCAGTGGATCGGGCGTGGAGCGAGAATCGTGAAGTCTTGCGTAGATTTCGCAACAGCCGATACCCTCTGTTGTCCAGCAAGCTAGAGGATCCTGTCGGTATTGTGCATATTAAGGATCTGCTGCTGACCGATGATGACGAGCCAGATTTATCCAAACTGTGCCGATCTTATCTGGTAGTTCAGGAAAGTTCGTTGCTGGAATCTCTGTTGGCCGAAATGCAGAAGCGACGTATCCATGTAGCCATCGTTCACGATCCCCAAGGGAAGTGGACTGGCTTTATCACATTGGAGGATGTGATCGAGGAGATCATTGGAACGATCCGAGATGAATTTGAAGACGAAGAACATATCACCTTGTCCGATTCAATCGCCGAGAATCAAGTCTTCTTGGATGTCGAGGCGGCTGATTCGGTAGAGGCGGTGCGATTGGCCTTTGCAAGTATGAAACAGTGGCCTCTGCCCGTCGGCAAAGAATCGATCATCAAAGCGATCAACGAACGCGAACGTGTCGTGGAAACCTATCTTGGCAATGGACTTGGCATGCCGCACGCGAGAATCACAGGCATTTCTCGTCCTATGGTGTTTTTTATTCGATCACAGCAGGGTATACCCTACCGAGGCACTACCGAGCGAGCTAATTTGCTGTTTGTTCTGATTAGCCCTGCCGGACAGCCGCGAACTCACCAGCGACTGCAGGTGGTCATCGCGACTATTATGGATGAAAGTGAGTTTATCCCGGATCGTCTGCTCAGTGCAGAAAGTCCGGCGGAGGTACTCGAAATACTAAAGACCGGCGAACAAGCGGCGCAGGACTAGAGTGCGAATCGCCCTGCCTTCTGCACCCGTATCATCGAACCAATGCCGTCGTATTGGGATACAGTATGTCCGGTCTCAGGAAT
>DAIRSD010000452.1:0-4126 GCA_036804625.1 Aureliella sp.
AGCCAGTTGGATGCAGTGGCTGACCAGTACGCCGCCCAGTCCCTTTCCCTGATGGCTTTCGCTCACGGCCAGGCACTGGATTTCGGCCAATTTCTTCGAGTAGACCTCGACGGATGAAAAGCCCACGATCTCCTGGCCATGCAGGACGACAAAGCCAGTCGGAATCAGCGCTTGCACCTCGGATCGCGTGCGACGAAGTATGACCCGTTGCTGCACAAACGGTTTCAGGACACTCAGAATCGCGCTGAGGTCTTCAGGATCTGCGGCGCGAACCGAGTAGCCTTCGGGAATCGCCAGCGCTGGGGTCTCGGTCAATTCGGGCTTCCTTTCTACGAATCCGTTCACGGTCCTCATAGCGCGGTCAGCAGTTATTTTTGATACTTGGGCGATTGCATGATCTTGGCCATTTCCAAGAGGATTTTGGGCATCAAGAGCGCGCCCGAGTAGTGATCCACGGGCTTTTCGATATGGTGTTCCGGTGGCAGTTTGGCGGCTTTCGCCAGCGCGTGAGAGCAGGCGGGAGGGACCACATCGTCAAACTTTCCGCTGTAAAGCCAAGTGATTTCAGGGCGAATGCGATGGGCGATTCGCAGCGGTTCGATATGGCGAGTCCCCTCCATGATCATTTCACGCGTCGCACCGGCTTCTTCCAATCGTTTTCGCACCTCGGCAGCATCTTTCGCCCCGTTGAAAATGACTTGATTCAGGTCCCCGCCAGCCAGCAGCACGAAGACTCGATCAAATCCAGCATCGAAGCCGCCCACGCTGGCAGTTACAAATCCACCCAGACTCGTGCCCTGAATGCCGATCAACGAGCTGTCCACGTAGGGCAACACGGACACGGCATCGCGGGCTCGCCGCGCATCGGCAATCGCCTGCTTCATGGCCGGAATCAGCTTGAGAGCTTCGCCTTCATTGGAGTGGGCTTCGGTGATCGTCTGGCTTTTGCGCACGCCATAGCCAGGCATTTGCATCATAAATGCATGGAGACCGTGAGCACGCAGTCCTTTTGCGATGATTCGGCCAACGGTCATGCCGCTACCCGATTCGTGAACTACGATCATGGCCGGGGCTTTGACTGGCCGCCCCTGGGAATCGATCGCCATGTACCATTCCAAAGCTACCAAGTCGTTCGTTGAGTCACCCAGCGGCTGAGGTGAATCGAAGCGAACCATTCGGTCCATCTTGTCGGACTCATTGCCCTGGGTCAGCCGAACCTGAAATTTGGCGGGCTTCCAGCTTAATCCCTCTAGGCACTGCCTTGCATCATCGCTGTCTTCCTTGCCACAATCCAGCGAGTCCGTAGCAATAAACTGTTTGTCGATGGCCAGATCGTCGATCCCCTCCTGCACTGCCTGAGTGACCTTGGTTTTGGTTGAACCTTGATCCGAAACGCCATTTTCCAGATCCAGCTTGGGAGCAGCGATTCCTTGAGCGGTTTCCTGAGCCAAGCATTGTAGGCTAGGACCAAACAGAACCGCTAGCAAAACTCCTGTCTGAACGCAGCGAAGGACTTTAGCCGCGCCGCCCGAAATGTTGCGTACCGAATGGCTGGGGTTGAAATCGCGAAAAATGCTAGCACGAGTTGTCATTGGAATTGTTCCAGGTAGTAAAGTGTGGAAGGCTGTGAGCATGTGTTTTAGGGTATCGAAGCTACACATCTTAACCCGATTGGTCGCATGGTGTAAATCGAGTTGGGGTACGTTTGGTGCCCAATTCGCCCCAGATTTGCCGCGAAGCGAGCGAAATCCTTAGAATTCTAGGCTTGTAACAGCCTTTAGGCTAAGCTAAACCTTAACGGGAATGCGGACGGGGAGCCCCAAAAACCAACTAAGCTGAAAAAGAAAATTCACGGATTACTCATTTGCTGTTGACGACTCAGGTGAGCCTTCTTAAACTTTCCGACTTGCCGCTCACAGACAGCCCCGAACAAAAGGCTGCGTTCTTAGAGCGGTGAGTGTAGTTGTTCGAAACTGTCAGTTCAACATTCCGAGTTACTTTGTAGAGGAATTGCTGTGTCGTCTGGTTCGCACGAGGTTATTCGCATCCGCAGGGATGCCTACGATCATGCGGTTTTGGATCAAAGCGCCGCCGAAATCGTAGATACCGCGAAGCGAACTCACTCTGTTCTTCACGTCCCGTTTCCTTTGCAAACTCGAGTCGAAAGAAACACAGTGTTGTCTGGTCCGCACATCGACAAGAAGGCGCGGCAGCAGTTCGAGATTCGCACTCATAAGCGACTGATCGATATCCGGCAAGCTACCGCAAAGACAATCGAGGCTTTGAATAAGCTGAGTCTGCCGGCGGGTGTGGATATCAAGATTAAGGCGACCGCCAGATAGCTGCCGGTTGTGGCGCTGTTTGTCGATCTGGCTGTTGGTTGCTGGAGTTTCAAGTAAGTTGATGTTGTCGCTAGCTGTCTGGTCGTTCCAGGTGCTTAGCGGTTTTTGATAATTTTGGATTGCTCTGAGAAGAGTGTACCTATGTTGCGGAAGTTGGCTGGGTAACCAGGGTTTTGCCCTGAGTCCCGGCTGGCAAGCGTTCAGCAGGAAAACTGAAGATGGCTAAGGGAATACTCGGCCGAAAGGTCGGAACAACGCAGATTTTCCAGGAAGACGGTACTGCCGTTCCTGTGACTGTACTTGAAGTAGGGCCCTGTCCTGTCTTGCAGGTTAGGACTGTTGAGCGTGATGGGTATGAGGCTGTGCAGCTAGGGTTTTCTGACAAGCCCCGGCGGTTGAGTAGTCGATCTGAGCGTGGGCATGTGGCTGCGATTAGCAGTCGTCGAAGTGCCAAGGCTGGTTCTGGTGCCAGCGTGAAGGCCGCTTGTGAGCCTCAGCGATTTGTCCGCGAGTTTCGCGGCTCTAGTGATTTGCAGGTTGGCGGCAAGGTGACGGTGTCTGTGCTTGAGGGTGTGGCTTCTGTCGACGTAACCGGCACTTCTCGAGGTCGCGGTTATTCCGGAGTAATGAAGCGGCATAATTTTTCTGGCCAACGGGCTACGCACGGCGTGAAGAAGTGTCACCGGCATCCCGGTGGTACCAGTATGAATACCTATCCAGGTCGTACTTTCAAAGGCAAAAAGATGGCTGGTCATTACGGAAATGCCAAGACGACTAGCCGTAACTTGAAAGTGGTTAAGGTGGATGTTGAAAATAATTTATTGTTGGTTCATGGTGCCGTGCCAGGGCCGCGAAACGGTTATGTGATAGTTCGCGAAACGAACTGCGTTGGTTAGGCTGCGTTTGGTTTTGGGTTTTTATTTGCACTGTTTGGGTATCTGCTGTAAGTGGGTGGTTTGATGGTTACATTGCCAGTCTACGATCAAAAAGGGGCTGAGGTCGGGAAGGTGACGGTTGATCCGTCTGCCATAGCTCCCAAGATCAGTAAGCAGTTGCTGCATGACGCGATTGTGATGTATTTAGCCAACCAGCGGCAGGGCACCAAGCGTACTAAGGCACGCGGTGAGGTTTCTGGTTCGACCAAGAAGTTGTATAGGCAGAAGGGTACCGGTAACGCGCGAGTTGGTAGCCGTCGTGCGCAGCAGCGTCGTGGTGGTGGTCACGAAATGCAGTTGCGTCCAAGGTCGTTTTACTATCGATTGCCGAAGAAGGCGATTCAGGCGGCGACTCGCATGGCGATTGCCAGTAAGTTCCAGGACGGTGAAGTCGTGGTTGTGGATCGATTGGACTTGGGGGCTCCCAAGACCAAGGAATTGGTTGCCACCTTGCGAGCTTTGGGTCTTGAGGGTGTGACCACGGTTGTGGCCACGGCTGACTATGAAAAGAATGTTTATCTGAGTGGTAGAAATGTGCCGGGCTTGGGTGTGACGCGAGTGGCCGACCTGAACGCTTTGGCTGTGTTGCGACCAAAGCGTATGTTGGTGACTAAGGCGGCTCTTGAATTGATTCAATCCAAAGGTGGTACATCGGCGGCCTAGTGTGCCGGGAGATTTGTGATGGCTCAAGTTGTAGATCATGGCATTGTATTGCAGTCGCATCAGGTGATCGTGCGTCCTTTAGTAACCGAAAAGGGTGTGCATCGTGCCAATCGACATAATCAATATGCGTTCGAGAGACACCCGTTGGCGTCCAAGTCTGATTTTCGTCGAGCGGTAGAGGAGTTG
>DAIRSD010000453.1:0-4117 GCA_036804625.1 Aureliella sp.
TGGAGATCGAAAAGGCCGAAGTAAGCGAAGATATTCGTTCAAATGATTCGCGGCCCGAGCTGAACGCTAATCCGTATCCTATTATTAACCGACGACAGGTCTCGACCAACGTGGATGTAGCGGACGGAAGTACAATTGTTTTAGGAGGTCTGGTTCAGCGGCAAACTGTCGATCGAATCAGTAAGACCCCAGGCTTTGCATCGCTGCCAATGATTGGCCATCTGTTCCGTAAAATAGAAAAACAGGAGCAGGACACCGAGGTGGCGATATTCATCTCGCCCAGCATTGTTCAGCCAGTCTGTCATTGATCAGCATCCCAAGCAATGCAAACATAGGATCTTATCGTGAATCTTCGGACATCGCCCAACTTTTTGCCAATCTTAGAAACCACTTTACGGCTTTCAGAAGAGTACCGGAGACAGAAGAGCCATGGAAACTGGCTGAGTCGCGCGCCAGAAGTCATGAACTGTCTTCTTCCTGGATGCTGGGCTATTTTTCTGGGACTGATTAGCCTGATTGTCAGTTGCGCGATCTGCCCATGGGCGGTTGCGCAACAAGAAGTGGCTCTCACGCAGACATTCGTACCATCTTTTTCCATCGAACCGTTGGTTGCAAGAATATCTGGTCGTCGTGGTGACGTAGTTCAATTTTCATTCAAGATTCGGACGGCCAAACCGGATGCAAACGTTGAAATCAAATTGGTTGGCTTGCGTCAAGACATTACAGGGCAGGTTCATCACGATGAACGCAATGCCAATCAGGACACCATTCAATTGCTAAACGGTGGCAACATTACACTTGAGCAAGATACTCCCTTCCAATTGGAGGGGATGGTCAAGGTGCCACCTGGTGATGCCAATTTCCATTCCTGGGGTGTGTTGGTTCGAGATCTGGGACGAGCACGTGATCGCACTAGTCAAGTGGACGAACAAGGCAAGGAGAAAACGTCTGCAGGAATCAATTTTGTGACGCAGTATCTCTTGCGTGTTGACCTGGACGTGGAAGGTGCGCGTGGCGAACATGAACGAGCGCTTTCACTGGATGATGTGCAAGTTGCTGTCAAAGACGGTTTGCCGCAGTTGGTTGCTTTGGTGCGTAACCCCAGCCAAACCGCTTTTGAGTTCGAACTGAAATCGCAGTTGAAACAACATGAAGGCGATCGCAGCTTTGCGCAGAATCGACTGGTCATGCCTGTGCGCGAGTCCTCAGAGGGGCCAGAGCGATTTGTGGGGCGAGTGTTGCCTCAGAGCCAACTGATGATGAGAGGTCTAATCCACGAACCGCTAATGAGCGGCACCTACCTTGCAGAACTGCAAATGTTGGTTGGCGGAAAGACGGTTTCCAAGAAGCAGTTTACAGTAACGGTCGATTCCGCCGATTTCCCAGCGCAGGAAGCGATAATCAAGCAAATGCCAGGAGGCATCTATATCACTCCGCCCCAATTCGAGTTGTCGCAGAACCGAGGCGGACAACGACGGGTGAGCGTTGAAATCAAAAACAATTCTAGCGAGCCCAAGAACATTTCACTGTCGGCAGCAGGTGCCAATCAAGCCCCACTGCCACTGGTCAGTATCTCGCCAACAGAATTCAGTTTGTCCCCCGGCAGAAGCCGCAAGCTTTCGATTTCGCTCAAGAGCACCAAAGAGGTTGCTCAGGCGATCCAATACGGCGAGATCACCGTTCATGCCACAGGAGCAGGCGGGTATGCTCAAACGGGGCAGTTGCCAGTCGCTTTGCTGCTGGCTGCCTCTCCGACTCCTGAATTGAAATTGGATCAATTGCGCTGGATTCCGAAAGACAAATATCCCTGTTTCCGAATTCAAGTGAACAACTCGGGTCAGATCCACCAGCCACTGCACGCTAGACTAATCATCATGGCAGAGTCGGGAACTCGAACGACAGTCCCAGCCGGGTTCGGCAAATGGTTGATGCCAGGACAAACAACCGATCTTGAATTTCGATTGGATCGTCCGTTGCCGCCGGGTAAGTACTCAATCACCACGGAACTGCAACGTGGCGAGCAATTGATTCAGCAGAAGGCTGTTTACGAAATCACCGACTACGACAATGCCACTGCAGCAAGATAAGACCTAACATGATGGTATCCTAGGCGGTTACTTGGCATCATCTGTACAAGGTGTATTCAAACGCGAGCGAATCTCTGCCAATCGCTCCACCATTTTTCCTTCCCATCCTCTTGGCGAGGGCTGGTAGAAGGTCACATTGACGCCTAGATACTCCTGCCAGACCACTCCGTCTGCAGAATCATGAGCGTACTGGTAGCCGTCGCCATGACCAAGCTGCTTGGCACCGTCGTAATGAGAGTCTCGCAGGTGGATAGGCACTGGAATGATGGCACCTTCGCGCACCCGCTGTCTGGCCAAGCTAATCGCCGAAGTGGCTGAATTGCTTTTTTCTGCCAAAGCCAAGTAGATCACCGCTTGGGAGAGGGTTAATTGGCATTCGGGCAACCCCAACATTTCGCAGGCTTGGCTGGCTGCGACGGCAATCGACAACGCGGAAGGATCGGCATTGCCAATGTCCTCGCTTGCCAAAATCACAAGTCGACGGCAGATGAATCGGATATCCTCACCCGCTTCCAGCATTCGAGCTAGCCAGTAGAGTGCAGCATCTGGATCGCTGCCTCGAATGCTCTTGATCAGTGCGCTGGAGATGTCGTAGTGCTGGTCGCCGGTTGCGTCATACTGTAACGTTTTTTGCTGCATCGATTCGTCGATCAACTCACGAGTTAGAAGCACAGGGCGTTGTTTACATGACAGCACGGCTACTTCCAAAACACTCAGCGCTCGCCGTGCATCCCCATCAGTAGCTTCCGCTAGATGGTTCAGTGCCGCATCTTCAGCACGCGTCGGAATATTTCCCAGTCCATTCTCGGTATCCGAAAGCGCGCGTCGAAGTAGGCATAGAACATCAGAAGGTGATAGCGGCTGAAACTGAAAAATCTGACTGCGACTAAGCAGCGCACCGTTGACCGCAAAAAAAGGGTTACTGGTTGTGGCACCAATCAAAGTCACAGTACCACTCTCAACATCAGGTAACAACGCATCTTGCTGGCTGCGATTGAAGCGATGAATCTCGTCGACAAACAGCAATGGTCTTGGCGCTCCGCTAGCGACCTGATCACGAGCCCAATCCAGAATCTCTCGCAATTCCTTCACCCCGCTAGAAACTGCGCTTATTTGCTTGAGCGTGCCTCCGGTCTCAATCGCCAGTAGATGCGCCAGGGTTGTCTTCCCCGTACCAGGCGGCCCGTAGAGCAGTACGGAACTAAGTCGCCCGGCATCCATCAGACGACGAAGTAGCTTGCCTTCCCCCAGGAAATGCTGTTGACCAGCAAAGTCCGACAATCTCTGTGGACGCATGCGAGCGGCCAATGGCAGGTTCCTGCGTCGGTTCTCAGCTTCCTGGTCGGCAAAAAGGTCCATGACGTGTGTTCCTGAGCGAAACTTTTGATTTTAAGGCGTTAGGCATTAGGCAGTGTACGATGAAGTGGGTTGTATGGCTTTTTGGTTACTTTCTTGGACTTTGTGACGTTTCTTGGTGACCAAGCTGCTTGGCTGCCCAAGGTGCCAACTGCTCTCGGAAAATCTTTGAATTGTGTCGAATGTCCGTTGGCAGTCGTCCTGGATAAATCAAAATGTGCTCGATGTGTGCGGTCAGTGGGTGCTTGGCACCGACGGCACGTAGTTGAGAAATCAAATGGTCTCGAGCAACGCTATGTTTCGGTCGAAACTCCGGCCAGGTCTCGACGATCACTACTGGCGTCTGGTCATGTGAGCAGCCGATGCCAACCAGAGCCGACCGATGAACGTGAGGGTGTTGATTGAAGATGGCTTCACAGGGCTCGGTGTAAAGATTGCCTCGGTCGGTTCGCACGCGATGCGATTTGCGCCCACAGAACCAAAATCGACCTTCCTGGTCCAGGTATCCAACGTCTCCCATACGGTGCCAGATACGCTGGCCATCCTGAACTTTAAGCAGATCGTTTTGATCGGTCCGCGTTACGTATTGATTGGTCACATCATCGCCGGATACCATCAGTTCACCAATCTGACCCGGTGGCAGCTGCTTGTCCTGATCGATCGTTGTCAGAGGT
>DAIRSD010000454.1:0-4114 GCA_036804625.1 Aureliella sp.
ATGAGCGATTTGGTCGCCGATTGGGCAATCGTGAACTGATTACACTCACAATAGAAGGCGAGGAAGTATTGGCTTATGCGCGTCGCGTGCTGGATGTTTACCGTCAGCGACCTTTTAAGACCAGCCGTGTGACACTACGCATTGCGGCCACCAATCGGATACTTACCACTTTGCTTTCATCTTTCTTTCCCGTTTTTATGGACAACTATCGCAAGCAATCGGGACAGGAACTGAATATCGAAATCCTAGAAGCCAGTTTCGAAAAGGTTTTAGAGTGGCTGGAGGTTGGTGAAGTAGAATTGGCTTTTGGAGGTGCCAGTGCTCATAAGCATGAGCGATTAACGCACAAGGCTTTGCGTGATGATCTTCGCATGATTGTGGTAGCCCCGCCCAAAGGCGTGGGAGTTTTTTCTAGGCGAGCGGCAAAAGAGGGGTTCCGACCAAGCGTCAAAGATTTGGCTTCGACCAATTTTTGCTTGATTCGCCGCGATCAACGTGGCACGTTTAAGAACCTTCCAGAGCCAAGCGCTGGATTTTCGAGAATCGTCGTCGACAATTACTCGTCGGTGCTGGCCATGGTACGCGCCGAAGCGGCTGTGGGGCTAGTGATCAATTACGGGGTACCCGTTGATCTTCTAAAATTTGACCTAGCTGATTCAAGCCTGAGCGCACAATCGTTCGCGATATGGAGCAGGACCGGAAGTCCTCTATCCGTGGCTGCGCAGACTCTTTACAACAGTGTCGGTTCCACCAAGCGTCGCGCTAGAGCGAATAGGTAGGGGGAGTGGGGAGTACTCAGTACTACTCGAGCAGGTCGGGCCATAGGCTGTCGCTGATGACTAGGCCGGACTGGGTCAGCCTTAGTTGCGTTCCACTTTGCTCCAAGTATCCCAATTCCAGAAATCGAGCCAGATGAGGCTTGAATAGTTGGCTTGCGTCGCTTCCGTACATGGTATCAAGTTCCCTCAGATCTATGCCCGCTCGTTGACGCAAGCCAAACACCAGTCGCTCACGGACGGCCTGTTGCCTATCGATCGGTTCCCGTTCTGCAATCGGGCTGATGCCCTGCTGCATGCGGCGAAGATACTGAGTCGTACTACGGTGATTCGTCATGCGCACCGCCTCCGAATATTCCGACTGATGGCGGCTCGGGAGTACCGTTTTATCTTGCGATAACCCGTCTTCGGCCATGGTTGTGGGCAAAAAACTAGCAGCCCCAGGGCCAAAGCCCCACCAGTATCGGCCTTGCCAGTATACCTGATTGTGGCGGCACTCATAATTTGGGTTGGAAAAGTTCGAAACCTCGTAGTGTTGCCAGCCCGCTGACGTCAAGCGTTCGATTGCCAGAAGATACATGGACAACTGAGTCTCTGAGTCCAGTTCGCTCAGCCTGCCGCGCAGGGTTCGACCGTAGAAGTTTGCACCACGCTCGATGGTCAAACCATAGGTCGAAAGATGAACGATAGGACTATCCAGTGCCATGCAGACATCCTGCCGCCACTGGTCCAGGGATTCGCCTGGAACGCCAAAAATCAGGTCCAAGGAAAGGTTCTGAAAATAATCTTTGGCCAAATCCAGAACAGTCAACAATTGACTGCCATTATGGTCGCGCTGGAGAGTTTGAAGTTTTTCATCGTCGAAAGACTGCCCGCCCAGGCTAAGTCGATTCACGCCCGCAGATCGCAAGTCGGTCAAGCAGGATTTTGTGCAGTCCAGCGGATTGGCCTCGACGGAATACTCCCCGTCCGACTGCACCGGCAACCAGTAGCCAAGAAGCTCCAGCAAGCGTTTCAATCGATCAGAAGGCAAATGAGTGGGTGTGCCCCCACCCAGAAACAAGGTCTGAACGGGCCATGGCGCTGGCAGACGCCGTGACAATTCTATTTCTAAGCAATCCAAATAATCATCGAACAGATCATCTCGACCAGCCACCAACGCAAAATTACAGTAGCCGCATCGATGCCGACAGAACGGCACGTGTATGTAGGCACTGGCAACCGAATTGCTATGGGGCACCACAGCTAATCTTCTGATTTCTTCGTAGTCTTGGATTTCTTGGCAGGCTTTTTCTTTGCGGATGTTTTTGACTTTACTGAAGCTGCCTTTTTGGGCGCAGTAGACTTATTGGCGGCTTTTTTGGGTGTCTTCTTCTTGGTTGGGCCCAGAGCCGCGCGCGCGGCCAACAGATCCAAAGCCAATTCCAAGGTATTTTGACTTGGGTCCATGTCCTTTGGCACAGTGGCGTTGGTCGCTCCATCAGTGATGTAGGCTCCAAAACGCCCATCCAGAACTTGAATGACTTTGCCCGTCACCGGAGATTCGGCTAGCGATAAAATCGGCTCTTTCTTGGACGCTCCACGACCACGCGTTTTGGGTGGAGCCAACAGCTCGATGGCTTGCTGAAAAGTTACATCCAGCGGAGAAATGTTGGCCGGTAGGCTTCGTGTTTCGCTACCACACTTGATGTAGGGACCAAACTTGCCGTTCATCGCGATGATTGAATCGTTAAGCTGTGGATGCTCACCCAGATTGCGCGGCAACGAAAGCAGCTTGATGGCTACGTCCAAATTGACGTCTTCGATAGTCATGCCTTTGAGCAATCCAGCATTGCGCTTTTCATCGTCATCGTTATCGCCAAGCTGGATATAGGGACCAAATCGTCCATTCTTGACGTAGATTGGCTTGCCGGACACTGGGCAAGTTCCCAACGGTTGCTCGCCCTGTGCGGCGCTGGTCAACAGTTCCATAGCAACATTTAGGGTCAGCTCATCAGGGGCAAGACCCAGCGGAATACTTGCTTTGCGATCTCCTTGTTCGATAAACGGGCCAAAGCGACCATCGCGAACAAAAACTTCCTCGCGGAACTCGCCGTCGCCTGGCGATCCTAAGCCGTAGCGACTAGTTTGCTTTGGATCGATTTCGTCCAACTTGGATGCCAAAAGCGGCTTCAGGCCAACATCAGTCTGGATATCGGTGGCGGACTGAACGCTAGATTCGCCGGCAGGACCAAAATAGAAACGGCGCAAATAGTCCAAGCTGTCACGTTCGTTTCGACTGATTTCGTCTAAGAACTCTTCCATCTGCGCAGTGAAGTCATAGTCGACCAATTTGCCGAAATGTTCTTCCAGCATGCGAACCACAGTAAAAGCTGTCCAGGTTGGAACCAGCGCAGGACCCTTCTTAAAAACATAGTCGCGGTGCTGGATGGTATCGATGATGGAAGCGTAAGTGCTGGGGCGACCGATCCCGCGTTCCTCTAAGGTACGCGTCAAGGACGCTTCCGTGTATCGAGCAGGTGGTTGAGTCGTATGCGATTTGGCCTGTATTTCCCGGCACTGTACCTCTTGCCCTTCGGACATTTCTGGCAACAAAACGTCTTGAGCGGCCAAGGCTTCTTCAGGATTGTCGGTGCCTTCGACGTACGCCCGCAGGAAGCCTTCGAATTCGATGCTGGTACCGGACGCTTGAAAGACAGCCCCATCGGCTTCGATGGTAACGGTGACACGGCGCTTGCGAGCGTCCGCCATTTGGCATGCGATGGTACGTTTCCAAATCATGTCAAATAGCTTGAACTGCTCATCGCTCAATCGTCCGCGCAGCGCTTGAGGCAATTCAAAAGTGTTACCGGCAGGGCGAATCGCCTCGTGGGCTTCCTGGGCGTTTTTTACCTTGGTGGAGTACACTCGCACACTGTCGTGTAAGAATTCAGTGCCGTACTCCTGCTTGACCAGTTGTCGCGTGGCCTGGACGGCTTCTTGGGACAGAGCGGTTGAATCGGTTCGCATGTAGGTGATGTGGCCGTTTTCATACAGATTTTGAGCGATCTGCATGGTACGGCGAGCGGTAAAACCTAGCTTGCGATTGGCCTCCTGTTGCAGAGTGCTGGTAGTGAAGGGCGGCTTGGGACGCTCAGAAAATGGCTTGACTTCGATCGATCTGACTCGAAAATTAGCGGTTCTCAATTTTCCGGCTAAAGATTCCGCAGCCGCCTGATCCAACAGCAGAAGAGCGTTGTCTTTAAGCTTGCCTGTGGAGGGATCAAAATCTTTGCCTGACGGATGATGACGACCCTGGTAGCTGATTAGCCGAGCTTCGAAAGCCGAGCTAGACTGCG
>DAIRSD010000455.1:0-4100 GCA_036804625.1 Aureliella sp.
AGGACAACCCATATTTTAGCCGAGCCATTGGTAATCGCGTGTGGGCAAATTTCATGGGAGTTGGTTTGGGCGAACCCGTGGATGACTTGCGGATCAGCAACCCGGCCAGCAGCCAGCGACTGATGAACGCTTTATCTGATTACATGGTAACTGAGAAATACGATCTCAAGTCGCTGATGCGTCTGATATTGAACTCACGAGTTTATCAGCTTTCTTCATTGGCTACGCCGCAAAACGAGCATGATACTCGACTGTTCTGTCGTTATTATCCCAGACGGCACATGGCCGAAGTATTGCACGATGCGGTAGTCAAGGTTACGGAAGTGCCAACCACTTTTGACAATATCGATTTTTCGGGTGCGGACAAGCAGTCGACGGCATTCTACCCCTTGGGAACCAAGGCTATTGGACTGTACGATTCGGCTGTTTCCAACAGTTTCCTGCAGATTTTTGGACGCCACCAACGTCAAATCACATGCGATTGCCAGCGCAGCGATCAGCCCACCGTAGTTCAGGCGCTCCACTGGAAATTCGGTATTACGCTGAATGATAAGTTGTCGCTCAAGGAGAGTATCGTTTCTCGGTGGATTGACCAACAGTTGACGGCAGATCAAGTCATTCAGCAGGCATATCTGCGCGCCTTGTCACGCCCGCCGACTCAGTCGGAACAACAGCGAGTCCTAACCACATTGGCTGCCGCTAATCAGGACAACGGCCAGGCTTCGGAGGTGGCGGTTCGCGAGGTCTACGAAGATCTATTGTGGAGCTTGATGAGCAGCCGCGAATTTTTATTGGCCCACTGAAATCATGAATCGCGTAAAAAACCGGGTGCTAAAGCGCTCCGGCTGATGATATATTCCAAAGGTTACATGCAAACGTTTCCTCAAGACGATAGAAAGCCAGTCTCGTGTCCCCTTATCATGCGGAATCAGCGCCTGAGGCTTCTTCTGGCCTCCTGAATGTCTTTCACAAGATAGCTTCACAGCGTAAGACCACAAAAGTGTTAGCGAAAGACGACCTTGAGGTTGATCAGGACCGGCAAGTAATAGAACGAATGATCGCCTGTGCTGGCTGGGCTCCGTTTCACAAGGTGAGTTCCTCAGAGCACAGAACAGATGGGGTGTTGTCAGGCTTCGAACCTTGGCGTTTTCATCTCGCGGATTCAGACATTTGTCGCCACTTACGAAGTCGCGTTCAAACCATGGAAGGTGCTGGCAAGATTCCAGCCATGCTGTCCGCAGCAAAAACGTTGGTGATGGCCACTTGGCTTCCCAATCCGCTTCAGTCCCAGCCGCCTGACGATGCAAGTGCCTGCTATTTTGATCCCACGGAAGGCAATGTTGAGCACATTGCGGCGGCCGCTGCTGCGGTGCAGTCTCTGCTGCTAGCTGCAACGGCCGCAGGGCTGCCTAACTACTGGTCCTCGGGTGGCGTCCTGAAATCGCACCAGGTCTTTAGCTGGCTGGGAATCCCTGCACGTGAACAGTTGCTCGGGGCCATCTTCTTGTTTCCACGGCAGTTGCCACACGAGCCTCAGGCTGAAGTGGTCTTCAGTAAATTGCGAGATCAGCGGTCTGCTCAGACGTGCTGGAGTCGTTGGGTCAGTCTTGAAGATGCTGATCAAACCAGTTAGCAAACGCCCTGATATCCCAGGGCATTGTTAGCCAACCATGTGCACCGTCAGAGTGGACCACAAGCTGGACGGGCCTTTGCAATTGCTGCGCGCGATCTCGAAATCGAATCGACTGATCCAGCGGCACCAGCGTGTCGGCATCACCGTGGTAAATCAGAGTCGGCGGCAACGATTGGTTGACGAAATGGAGCGGAGAAAGTTCGCGAGCAATGTCAGGCCATTTCTGAAGGTCTTGTCCGTCGGGACCAAACGAGTTGACAAAACTCTTCGGCGGCCCACCATCTCGCAAGTTTTCTGTCGAGTCTCCCAAGTCTACTAGGTCAGTAACCGGATAGAAGATCGCCACCGCTTGGACTTGACTACTGTATCGATCGATTTCATCGGTCGCGTGCGGATCGCCTGGATCACCGCGCGTTGCCAACATCAAGCTCAGATGCCCTCCCGCGCTGCCGCCGGTGACTCCAATGCGATTGGGATCGATGCCATACTGTTCTGCATTTTGCCTGATATACCGAATGCCTCGTTTCATATCCGCAACAATCTCTTGAACACTGGCTTCAGGTTGGGAGACATGGCAAATAGCGAATACAGTGTAGCCGCGCCGCAGCACAGGGGCCATCATCCAAGTAGGGAACTCACCCGGTTCTTGCGATCTCCAGCCACCGCTGACCATCAGAGCCACAGCCAAGCCATTGGGCCGACTGGGTCGAATGACATCCATCGTTAACTTCTGATCACCACGCTGTCCATAAACGACTCCATCGGTTCGTTGGTGCGATGGATGCCAGTACCACCAGGCGGAACCTGCGGCAACTCCTGTCAATAGAAACAGACTAAGTACCAAAACGCTAATGCGTTGGAACCACTTCTTCACAGAGCTTGAGTTTGCCACTAGCGTTTCCTTTTCGATGGGTCGTTGAAATTGCAATTTAGGGGTGTCGATTGAAACACTCTACTCCATTCGCATGTCGTCATCTTCCGCAACGGTAACACCTGGCCGATGCAGCCAATTTACTGCACGGTGCAGCAGGTAAACCATGATCCCCAATCCAAGTGGAGCCGTGTATAATAGGATGACAAACATGACGTGGGCTTGTCTGGCAACTTGTGGATCACCGACTGCTTCTGACATACCCATGAAGGCGCGAAGTTCAGTGGAAAACGCTGGCACACGCAAAGCGACAGCCCATAACATGGCCACGCCAGCCCCCACAACCATCAATAACAAGAGCATAAGAACTGACATCGTCAGACGCACCGATTGTTGATGAACAAATGGCGACTGGGCCCTTGGAGCAGTTTCGGGTACCTTATTCGCTGAGTATCGCGGGGACATAGTCTGTCTTACTGATAAGGCTAGTTCCAAAGGTAGGGCGCCACGCTGGCAGGCGGGATTTCCGTTTGAAACGAATTCTGTCCCACCTGCACTGCAAATCCCTGGTTCTGCTGACTGGAGTTTACGACCACCTTGACCTTTTGCCCATCAGGGGTGTTATAGGCCTCGCGCCGGAATGTCCGACTTTCTGGCGATGTAGAATCCACGCAGACGGCGTCCCTGTGAATATACTTCATGAACTGACCCATCATGAAATAATCAAAATTATAACGCACGGTCCCGTCGTCCATCAGTTCGATGCAGGTCGCGCTGGCCGAGTGAGGGCCACGATTGGGACGTCGATGTTGGTCCAGCATGACCACCCATCCATTGTAGGATCTAGACCAGTGGCGCAGAATGTCGGCTAACCGAATCGCACCGCGCGCTCGAAAGACAGATCCCTCCGTGAAGTAGATTGGCTTTTCGGGAAAACGTTCATGAAGCTTGGACTGCGCGTCTACTCGGCCTTCGTATAGGTGGAATGCGGTTCCATCCACATATTGCGCTGCCTGAGGGTCGGATAAAATTGTTTCAGGAAACGTCACTTTGTTCCAGTTGTGATCCCAACACCAGATCAGCGTCTTGATCTTGTGTTTCTGAAACAGGGGGCCCAGGTGGTCGCGAATAAAATCGCGCTGTTGCTCGGCGCTCCACAGTGTTGTGGGGTATTTGGCATCTGTGTGCTGCGGTTCGTTCTGAACTGTCAGCGCGTGAATAGGAATCCCCTCAGCCTGGTAGGCTTGAATGAATTTGAGCAAATAAAGCGCGTAGGCCGGATAATATTCTGGTAGCAAACTGCCGGTACCCAATTGTCCAGAATCTTTCATCCAAGCCGGTGGGCTCCACGGCGAAGCAAAAAATAACAGATGCGGATTCTTGCGAAGTGCCAAGTGGATCGTCGGCAAAACATAGTTTCGATCTTTCTCGATGTTAAAGCCCTTAAGTTCTGGATCGGGCTGCCCAGGCGGTAGATCGTTGTAGGTGTAGTAGGGCTCTTCAACAAAGTCCGATGTGCCAATACAAATTCGCATGAGATTCATTCCGATGCCAATCTGCGGATCGCCCAACTTTTCGACAACCTGCTCGCGCTGC
>DAIRSD010000456.1:0-4093 GCA_036804625.1 Aureliella sp.
AAACAAAATATCGAAAGCGGATCTCGGTGGCGCGGCCGGAGTGAAGTTGCAGAGCGATGATGCCTTCGCGGCTGCCTTCAGGATCGTCCAGGTCTACGCACAAGTGTCCGTTGATCCAAGTGCGAATACGATTTCCAATGGCCTCGATGCGATACAAATTCCACTCGCCTGCATTGACATGCTCTTTGCCGCTTTTTTTCCACAGCAATTTGCGCCCGTGTTCTTCGTACAGCTTGCCCCACCAACCCGGTCCAATGTCGGCCTGATAGCCTGCCACATCACCACCCTCCAGCGCTCGACTGCGGAACTGAATGCCGCTGTTTCCGGTGTCATCCACCAATTTCACTTCGACGCTAAAGCTAAAATCGCGAGCTAGAAAGTCGCTTATTAGAAATTCGTTGTGATCCAGTCCTTGGGTCTTGCCAACGATTTGGCCATCTTGGACGCTCCATAGTTGTGGGTCTCCGGACCAGCCCGCCAAGTCTGTTCCATTAAACAGACTGTTGGAATTTTCCGGTGTTGCCAACAACGGCACTTGATTGGTGTGTCGCAAATAGGCTAACAAGCTTCGAATTTCATGCTCACTGAACTGCTTCAACTGATCGTCGGGCATCATCGACTGTTCTCCCTCCTGCCGCTGGTCAATTTCTGACTTAGGCACGATCACAGTTGCGTCCGCCGTTTGAATAGTGACGGCTTGCTCAGTCTCTTGACGAAGCATGCCGGTAATGATTTGGCCATTGTCGGTCAGAATGACCGTCGGTCGATACTCATTGGCCATGACGGCGCTTGGATCAACCACATTTTCTAACAAGTAGTCCAAGTTGCTACGATTGGAACCGGTAATATCAGGACCAAGATGCTGGCCTTGACCGTAGAGAACGTGGCATCGCTGACAGGTTTTCGCAAAGAGAGTGCGCCCGAGATGTAAATCCGGCGGCGGCAGGTCGGTCCGCTGGACCAGTTTCTTGTACGCCGCAATCTGCTGAGCCCTTTCCTGAGTGGATTGTCGCACGCTCCCCCACACTTGATTGAGTCGCTGGCTTAACTGAGCGTCTTTCAGAAATTCCAACTGGCGAGCCAGATCGGCGGTCAGATCGCTGGCGCTAACGCGACCAGAAGCGATCGCGTCCAGCAAAGCCAAAGCTTGGGATTTGCGGCTGCAAAGCATGGCCACTGCGTTCTGCCGTTGACTGGTGGTCATGGATGCGTAACGATCCAGAACCACTTCAGGCGTGCGGGGATCGTCGTATTGTCCAAGCCCGCGAATAGCTTGCTCTAGTAACGAAGAATCTGTGTCGGGCTTTTGAATGATCGCCAGAAGAACATCAGGCAGTTCTTCATCTGCAGCCGACAAAAGCGACTGAAGTGCTGCTTGGCGATCTGACACTGGTGCAGTCATGTCTTGAAGCCTCTGCCGTATGGCTGACTGCGCATGCTTGTCCCCAAAGACGACACCCAGCATCATCACTTCTTGCCGTATTTCTGGATTTGGACTTTGCGCAAGTCGTTGATACAGCGATTGCCAGTCGGCGGGAGGCTTGACTTGGCGCTGTCCATCAAGTGCCGATCGAATTGCGGTCAAAAATGACTGCTGTACCACTGGATCTTCCTGCTTGGACAAAGCGGCAATCAATCGTTCTATCGATGACGATTCACCCGATTCGGCCAATCGTCGCAATGTGTGCTTTCTGAGAAATGGCATAGTTCGCCCAGCGTTCATCCCCAACGCCAGAGCCCGATCGGCATCCACATCAGCTAGCGGTTCCATCGCATACCAGATCATCGCAGGCAAATTATGATCCTCAGAATCCTCCGCATGTGCCGCTAATTCTGCGACCAGTTGCCAGCGTTGATCCAGCGGGATGCGGTTCGCCGCGCTGGCCAGAGCAAGTCGTACCACCGGCGAGTCATCTTGCCTAGCCAAATCAATCAGAGAGTCTAACTGACTTTGAGTAGGTTGGTGCTGCTGGCGCTCCATCGACAATCGGATTGCCCAACTGCGTACATGAGGGCTGGAGTCTCGGATCATTCGATCATGCAAACCGGCATCGACGGCACCGACTGCGTGCAATACCCAGATGGCTCGCAATCTTCGTTCGGGCTCAGAATGAGTCATTGCCAGAGATCGCAGTTGCTCGATCGCCACCGGATCGATTGGCCGCGCGGTAAAACGCTCTTGCAGCAACCGTCGCGAGTGGCGTACGTACCATTCATTAGTGTTCAGTACATGACTGACCAAATCTACGTCACTTGCGCGTGTCAAATCAACTGACTGAGATTGAACATCGCCGTAAATAATCTTATAGATTCGACCGTTGCTTCGATCATGAACCTCTATTTCTTTTCGGTGACACGCCTGCATGTCGTACCAATCAATAAAGATCACCTGACCATCGGGACCATACCGCATGTTTAAGATTTGAGAAGCGCGATCTTGCGTCAGCAAAAAATCTGGCTCATGTGTCCCCACGTATCCCGAACCTCTCGCCACCAAGCGATCTACATTCAATCGCTGTCCATGAATATTGTTCATGAAAATTGAATGTCGATATTTTTCGGGCCAAGCTCCACCTTGGTAGATCATGGCACCGGCATGAGCATGCCCTCCACCGGCGGCGTCCGACTTGTTATTACCTGCATGAGGCGTGGCCCCCAGATAGTGCAAGTGGTCCGCTATGGTCATGATGCTTGTGTACGTGTGTTTGTTGAAATGGCGGCCAGCCTGACGTTGATAACGTGCTTGGGGAATCACGTGGTACAAGTGAGGAATCACACAAGCTGTGATAAAGGCTTCGCCCACTTCGTTAAAATCCAAGCCCCATGGGTTGCTGGTGCCGTGCGCAAAAACCTCAAACTGGTGATTGACAGGATGATATCTCCAAACGCCCGCATTGATGGGCACGCGATTTTGGTCGTCGGTTCCCGGCTTGCCGACTTTTGAGTGCGTAAAGACACCGTGACAACCGTACAACCAGCCATCTGGTCCCCAGCAGAACGTGTTTAGCGTTTCGTGAGTGTCTTGATATCCCCAACCGTCTAAAAGAATCTGCGGTGGACCATCAGGTGTGTCATCTTGATTAGCATCGGGAATGAACATCAAATAGGGTGCAGCACCAACCCACACTCCGCCAAATCCTACTTCGATCCCACTGACCAAATTCAAGCCCTCGTAGAAAATTTTGCGGGAGTCCAGCGTACCATCGCCATCGGTATCTTCAAAGATCAGGATACGGTCTTTGCCTTGCTCGCCCGCTGCACGAATCGGATACTCATAAGCTTCGGCAATCCAGGTGCGGCCGCGATCATCCAGTGCCATGGCAATCGGCTGTCTGACATCCGGCTCGCTGGCGCAAGCGATCACTCGAAAGCCTTCGGGAACTAGCATAGCCTGAGCGGCCTGTTGGGCTGGCAGTCCGCTAAACGGGTACTGATCGGCAACCAGGCTGGGGGCTGGCGATTGTATCTCCGGGCGCTGCTGATGAAATCTGAAGTGGTCAAAGTTGATATGTCCCCAGCCATCAGAACTGGCGTCGACCAGTCGGATGAACATTAACTGCCCCTGCACCGTCTGTAGGTCGACAACAATCGGCGACAAATCCTCGGCTTGTTGTCCACCGACAGTGAAAAAAGGCGTATCGCGACCGACAAGATGCAGTTCGACTCGAGCCTTCTCTTTGGGACCACCACCTACCAACATGGAAGCGAAGGGAGCTGTGACTGGAAACGTAGCGCTAGTTATACTGCCCTGAGGAGCATCGCCATGCAGTTCATAGCCGCCGATCCAATACTGGCCCTCGTGGCGGCTTGCCGAATCGTCACGACGCGGGGACACAGTATCACCCTGGATCGGCTGTCCTTGAAAGGCATCACCTGTGGCCGTCCAGTCTTCCAGACTACCCCGCTCGAAATCCAGATTCAAGACTCGCCCATCGGCAGCCACCGGCAAGCTACCTTGAACTGGCGATTCATTTTTAGCTGCTAAAAAAAATCGCAAATAGTCCAGCCCCAGCATATAGCTCTTGCCCGCTTTGGGATAGGCCCCGCCTATGGTGCAGACCAATGAGTGCTTGCCAGGTATCAATTTTCCAAC
>DAIRSD010000457.1:0-2797 GCA_036804625.1 Aureliella sp.
CTTGGCATTACGATTTGGTCTGAGGGAAGTCTCAAGGGACCGATGGATCGAAAGCTCCTTCAAGCCAACTCGAAACATGATCTGCCTTTGTCCGAGAAGACGCTTGCCGAGTACTTTCAAGAACAAGGGTATCTGACCGCCTTGGTCGGCAAATGGCATCTGGGCTACACATCCCATGGGCCGGAAGCTCAGGGGTTCGATATCAATATCGGTGGAACACATTGGGGAGCACCAACGACCTTCTTTTGGCCATACAAGGGAGTGCGTACTTCCGGGAATGAATTTCGTTATGTACCCGACCTGCCTTACGGTCAGGAAGGCGAGTATTTAACTGACCGACTGACCGATGAATCCCTGGCAGTCATCGATCATGCTCGCCGGCGACGTCAGCCTTTCTTCTTATATCTAGCCCATCATGCTCCGCATACTCCAATCGAAGCCAAACCTGATGATGTCGCCTATTTCCGAAAGCGATTGACCGAAGGTTCAAAGCATCAACGCAACCCGGTGTATGCCGGCATGTTGAAAAGCCTAGATGAATCCGTCGGGCGAATTTTGCAACACCTGGAAGATCTGAGAATTCAACAAGAGACGATTGTGATTTTTACCAGCGACAACGGTGGCTTCATCGGGCAAATAAAATTGGATGGAGTCGATGTGCCGATCACGTCGAACGCTCCACTGCGTTCTGGCAAAGGGACTTGTTATGAAGGTGGATTGCGAGTCCCATTGCTGGTTCGTTGGCCGAAGCTCAGCCACACCGGAGTCACAGACCAGCCAGTAGTACTGACAGATTTATTCCCAACTTTGCTGCTCAGCGCACTGCTGCAAGAGCCAGAGCAGACTGACGGAGTCGATCTAACACCCTTGTTGAAGGCTCCGAATGCAACGCTCCCCGAACGAGCTTTCTACTTTCATTATCCTCATTACTATCACGCCCCCGTTTCGACTCCAGTCAGTGCGATCCGCAAGGGAAATTGGAAGTTGCTCCACTACTATGAAGACGATCACGACGAGCTGTACAATTTGTCGGCTGACCCATCTGAGAAGCTCGATCTGTCCAACATTCAGCCGACGGTTGCTGCTGAATTGCGTTCAGAGCTAAAGGACTGGCTAGTGGAAGTGAATGCGGAAATGCCCCTACCAAACTAGCCATTGGCTACAAGATTATTATCATATAGCGGAAATCGTGGACGGCCGATCATCGTTTCGGCGAAGGATAGAACAGAGCCATCAACAGTGCCACTAAGCAGAACAGCCCGGCCACGGGGCCGACCCAGAAGATGCCGGCCGGGTTTTCTATCGATGCTCCCAGCCAGGCCATGACCTGCGTCGCTAGCAGCACACTTACCGTCACTCCAGCTTTCCAGGTCATCGTATGCAGCGCCAGAAACATCGCTTCATGTCTCCCAGATCGCCCGCGAGCGTCGTCGTCAATGATCTCGCCTAAGATGGGAAAGACGATCACATACAATAGTCCGTTACCAAAGCCAGAGGCAGCAAACATCAACTGTGCCCACAAGACTTTGGTCGTCGATGGTGCCGCCGACGAAGCGATGGGGTGCATCCAGGGCAGCGAGACAGTGATCATCGCCATGCCCAGCACCATTAACCACTTGGCATTCAGAAGCCGCGAACAAGCGGGTGCCGCCAGCGAAGCGATCAGCGATGTCACAAAGAACGGCCACATGACTTCGCCCACCATGGCTTCATCGCCACCCAGCCCCACCTCAACCCAGTGAGGCAAACAACGCTGCGGTGCCAGAAAACCGACGTTAAACAGAAAGAAGATGGCAAAGTACAACAAAAATCTCGGATTCAATAACGCTCGACGTAGATCACTCCAAGCATGAGAAGATGTCGGCTCGGCAGGCAGAGGCTCGGCAGGCTTGTCTTCCTTGACGACCCAGACCAACAACTGAAAAGCAAGCAGTACCAGTAACCCGAACAACCAGGATACTCGCTGGTAGCCCACCGCAGAAAATGCGGCAGTATCAATTTCTGCTGATCGAGCCGGATCGAGCGTACTGACAAGCGGCCCAGCCACTACGATAGCAATGACTACTCCCAGTGTCGTACCAGCCCCTGTCCACGCTCCCAATCGCACTCGACTAGCCGGTGTCTTGGCGAGTTCGGGTCCTAAGGCATACAGTGGTATCGCACAGCAGGTGAGAAAGATGAGTTGCAGAGCAAGTATCAGCAGACAGTAGAGAAAATTCGATTGGCTGACGCCCTGTGCGGGTGGAAACCAGAACAACACCGAAGTCACTAGCAGTGGAATGGACGCCCAGAACAGAAACGGTCGACGTCGCCCCGTAATCCATGGAAACCGTCTTGGTCGAGTCTTTAAACGGTCGGACCAGATTCCGACAAGCGGGTCGGAGACGGCATCGATCAGTCGCGCAGCGGCAAAGGCGACACCGACCAGCCCCAGCGCCACATACGCAGGCCGATTGGTTCCTTCAGGCGGAAACAGAAAATAGGGGCCGTACTGCGAGATGTATTCCAAGGATATCTGTACGGCTGCTACAGCCAGCAGAAACACCAGTCCGTACGTCCACGGAAAGGAATCGGAAGTGGGTTGATTGGGTTCTGTTCGGGTTGGGTTCATAGTCGCTGACCGCTCCGCCGGTCAGTACGTCAAGGCTGCGGACCGCTCCGCCGGTCAGTTGGTGCAAGTTGTTGACCAAGGACGGCCAAGCCTATTACAATACCACCTCCTTGGCCTTGTTGGTATCACAGAGAAAGAATGAAGATGCAAGAAAACTGGGAGACAATCGCTCTGGAACTGAGAGAA
>DAIRSD010000457.1:2897-4088 GCA_036804625.1 Aureliella sp.
AGAAAGAATGAAGATGCAAGAAAACTGGGAGACAATCGCTCTGGAACTGAGAGAAAAGGCCAGAGCTGCCAGTCGACAACTCAGGCAGACACTTCGTGTGCCTAGCCCAGTTCTGAAGGATGCTCCCAGTTCCATTCTGGCCGGTGTGGCTACTCGTGATTTGACTCCCAAACTGCCAGTCTACCTGGACGGATATTGGTCGGAACGTCAGGCTGAGCGTGCTCGGGATATCCCCAAGGCCAAAGCTCTGGTGCTGGACGACGGCAGAACGCGAGTGGCTCTGGTCATCTCCGATATCATCGCCTATTACTCGCAGTGGGTTGGCCCTGCTCGAGCCAAGCAGTCAGCGGTTCCAGCCTCGAATGTTTTGCTGGCCACAACGCACACACACAGCAGTCCATGTCTACTGGGTATGTTTGGACTACCCGGTAGCGTTGATATGAACTACGTCGAGTGGCTTGGACAGCAGATGGCCGACGCCGTTGAAGAGGCGGCCAGTCAACTGCGTCCAGTTCGTATCGGATTTGGTCGAGCCGACATGCCTGTGGTCAATGGCGAGATCCCGAACTTCGCGCGCAACTGGCATGATCCCGGCAACGTCGATCCGGCGGTACTGGTCATGCGATTGATCGATTCCCAGTCGGACAAGCCGCTGGCCACTTTGGTCAACTTTGGCAATCACCCCGACGTGCTGGGCGATCAGACGGTTGAACTGTCATGTGATTTTCTGGCACCCGTGTATGACAATATCACTTCGAAGATCGGTGGCGAAACGCTTTTCTTCCAGCGAGCCCTGGGTGCCATCGAGCCGATTCCGCAGGGGCTGAACGATCCGGCTACGCTGGAAGCCGGGCTCAATGGCGTTGCCGCTGTCGCCACCCAAGCCGTACTTGATGCCGTCGAGCGACTTGAGTTTCCAGACGTGCGTCGCATCAGTTGGCGAACCACAGAATGCTTGTTCCCGGTAACATCGGGCGAGGCGCTGAAGGCTTACGCCGTTGGACTGCTGCCCATCAAAGCCGACGACGGTGTGCAAAAAACCGAGATGACGCTCCTGGAGATTGGTCCGGCGAGATTCCTCTCCGTGCCGGGTGAACCGCATCCAGAAGTACTGGCCAAGCTAAGCGATATGCTGGGCTGTCCCTACGACTTTGTACTGGCCATGGCACAAGACGAAGTGGGTTACGTGGT
>DAIRSD010000458.1:0-4085 GCA_036804625.1 Aureliella sp.
AGTGATGAGAAAACCAGTATTTTCGTACTCGTACTCAGCCATCGGCGGTACTCGTTCTCGTACTCGAATTACACGATCCGAGTACGAGTACCATTTTATTGAGTACGAGTACGATTTTTGCGGAAATAGCGCAACTTCAAAACTGGCGCGTCGGGCTGGTATTCTTGCAAACGCATGTGGCCATTACCAAATGTCTATTCTTTTGAATCGGCAAATTCTTCCCGCAGCCGGACGGGGCCAAATTTTTCTGGGAATTTGCCTATTGACTCTGTATAGAAATCACGGATTTTTTCCATGTCGACATGAATGTCGCCGGTCGGTTCAATCACGTGATAGAGTCCTCCGGTTTTTTTCTCGTAGTTCAAAACGCCCAATACAAGAGGCACCTTGGCTTGGCAAGCGATGAAGTAGAAGCCGCTTTTCCAGAACTCGGCGCGCTCGCGAGTTCCCTCGGGAGCTACGGCAAGAATCAACCGATCGCGTTTAGCAAATTCATCGGCCAACTGCTGAACCGTATTTCGCCCGCTGCGCCGATTGACTGGCAACCCGCCGATCCATCGCATGAACCAGCCCAACGGAAACTGAAAAAGGGTATGCTTACCCGCCCAGTGGATACGAATTCCATAGATCGTTGCCATCGCTAGCATATAGACTGCATCCCAGTTACTGGTGTGCGGTGCAGCCACTACGACGTACTTTTTTAGGTCTGGCGGACTTCCAAGAAGGGTCCAACCGGTAATTCGCAAATAGAGCCTTGCCATCCATCGAAGCATGCATCCCCTCTCGAATCAATTAAAATCAGAGGGCACTATTGCCGCTCGAACTCATGCGACCTGGATCGCAAAGCTTCATAAGCCTGACGTGGTTTCTGTTAATGTCAACCGTGGGCAACTCGTGAACAGGAGATAATCAGTTCAGACATTGAATCTTTCAAGCTTATACCAAAATTTCATGAACAACTCGTGCAGGTCGCCCTGCCGTAACGACCTGTGACTGATTGTTATAAGGGTAAATGACTTGATTGCTATCTAGACCAAACAGATGCATGATTGTGGCTTGGAAGTCGTTGGGAGTAACCACGTTTTCAACTGCATGATGTCCAAAATCATCGGTACTTCCATAAACCTTGCCACCTTGAATTCCGCCACCTGCTAGCCAAATGCTAAAACCCTGCCCGTTGTGATCGCGGCCAGCAGAATCTGACGTGCCATGCTCCTGAGTAACCGGCAACCGGCCGATCTCGCCACCCCAATGCACTAAAGTGGTATCCAGCAGTCCTCGCTGCTTCAAATCCGCAACCAAAGCGGCAACGGGACGGTCCGTCTTTTTACATATCGAAGTTAATGAAGACTTGAGACTGCTATGATTATCCCAGGGCTGATTGGCATGAAATAGCTGGACGAACCGTACACCACGCTCGACCAAACGCCTGGCCAACAGGCAACGAGTGCCATATTCTTGCGTGTCGGGATCGTCCAGCCCGTACATGGTTCTCGTTGACGCAGACTCCTGAGAGATATCCAGTGCATCACTTGCCGCCGTTTGCATGCGGGCAGCCAATTCGTAGTTCGCAATGCGAGCTTCCAATTCTGATTCACCGCTGTGTGCCTGCAGATGCTGGCGATTAAGTTCCTGCAGCAAGTCCAAATTCTGCCGCTGAACGGCACCAGCCAGATGGGCTGGGGGCTGCAAATTCAGGATGCGTGGCTCTCTGGGCCGAAGCACGGTTCCTTGAAACGTGGCCGGCATAAATCCGTTGGACCAATTGGTAACTCCATCGACGGGCAATCCACCTGGGTCCGTCAGAACCATAAACGCCGGCAAGTCCTGCGACTGGGTGCCCAAGGCGTAACTGAGCCAAGAACCCAACGTGGGACGCCCCAAGATGCCAGGGATTCCGCTGTGAAAGTAACGTATCGACACCTCGTGCCCGTTGGCACCGGTATGCATGCTGCGAATCAAGCACACATCGTCGGCAATCGATCCCAAATGAGGCAGCAACTCCGAGAGTTCCATGCCGCACTGGCCGTGTGGCCTAAATCGAAAGGGACTGCCAAGAAGCTTTTTGCTGGCCTGATTGACAAATGAGTAGTGGATATCGCCCTGGTAATCGGTGCCGTTGTATTTGGTCAGCATCGGCTTGGGGTCAGTCAGGTCCATGTGAGACGGCCCGCCATGCTGAAATAGCGATATCATGGCCTGCGCACGCGGCTGAAAATGAGGCTTTCTGGGCAGCAAGTCGCGATGCGGCTGAAGTTTAAGCACTGGCGGAGTGCCCGCCGCTTCGGAAGCCATCATCCACTGCAAGGCCAACGCGCCAACGCCCATGCCAGCAGAAGTCAGCATCTGTCGTCGAGTTATTGGATTCACTCTTGGCAATTCCTTAATCGATATACAGGAACTCATTGGAACTAAGTAGCACCTGACAAAGGTTGGTTAGCAGTTGACCACCCACGGTCTGGCCTTCGGGAATCCGTACCGGATCTTGCTGCAAAAGTGTCAATTGCTGTTGTGCCATTTGAAGTGCCGCTTGCAACTCCTGGTCGGTGGGCGATCGTTGCAAGATACGCTGCCAGGCTGCCACAATCTGATCTGTCAGTTGTGCATGTTCCGGCGGCATTCCCGATGATTCACTATCAGCATTGGGGGAATCTCCCGATTCTTGAATACAACGCTTGGCAATTTTCGCCGACTGATCCAAGATGAACTCGCCATTGATCAACATCAGCGCTTGAGGAGCCACAGTGGAAGCGGAGCGCACTTCACAATTGACATTCATGACCGGGGCGTCAAAGGCTTGCAGCATGGCTACAGGCTGCGAACGACGCCAACTCGCGAAAATACTGCGCCGTGGCTGTGCAGGGTCGATGCGGACTTGACCGGTTTCGTCCTCGAGAACAGGCGTCGGAGGTCCACCCCACTGAGGACTTAAATCCCCCGACATCGCAAGCACCGTATCCCTTAGCACTTCGGCATCCACTCTCAACAATGGCTTACGCCAGTAGAAGGTATTCTCCGGATCAATGGCCTGAGAAGCCTCAAGACGCTGGGAAGATTGCCGAAAGACCGTCGAGGTCAAAATCAACCGGTGCAAGTGCTTCAGGCTCCATCCCTGGTCGATCCACTGCCATGCCAGCCAGTCCAAAACTTGTGGATGCGTTGGCTGACTGCCCAATCGCCCAAAGTCTCCGGGTGTGGCGACTATTCCACGCCCGAAGTGATGTAGCCAAATTCGATTGACCATGGAGCGAGCCAACAAGGGATTCGGGTTTTGGCGATCGGTAAGCCATCGTGCCAAGGCCAGTCGACGTCCCGACGTTGGCAATTGGACATCGTCGGCTGCGAATTGGATACTCTGATTGTCGCCAGACAAGACTGACAAGCCTCCCGGTGCCACCTCTTCGGTTGGCTGATTGTGGTCGCCCCGGTGAAAAAGTTTCGTTACCGGCAAGTGTCCCGGCGGTTCCATGAGTGCATGAACATAACTGTCCGACGGCTTCTTTGCTCGAATTTCTGCAATCTTTGCATCCAGCTTCGTTAGTTCCGCCGTAGCTTCCGGCAAATATTGGTACAAAACTCCTTGTGAGATGTTAATACTTGGATGCAAGTCCAACAAAGCTTTTTGCTCAGCGGTGCGTTGATCTCACGGAGTATCATAGGCCAATTGCAGTTGCCAGCGCAGCGGCTCGTCGTGCTTGGACAGCTCTTTTTCCAGAGCCTGCTTCATGTATTGCGATTCCAGGCTGGACCTCTGGGCAGCAACTACTTGCGCCTCCGCTTCGATCTTTTCTTGATCAATGCGCTGAGCAGCCGTAGTCAGCGAAACCAACCTTTCACCGGGCGTCTTCCAATTTTGCCAATCGAGCGCCGGTTCGAAGATGGCTCGCAGAGCAAAATAATCGCGATGCGAAATCGGATCATAACGATGATCATGGCACTGCGCGCATTGCAGGCTGCTGGCAAACAAAGTGCTTCCGATGATTTGTAGAGTATCGCTGATCGTCTTGTTTCGAGCTTCCGGGCTGTTGTCTCCACTGCCCGGTACATCCTGCGCACTCCTCAAGCAGACTGTTGCGGTGACTAGC
>DAIRSD010000459.1:0-4084 GCA_036804625.1 Aureliella sp.
GCGAGTTAGACTTTGCTAAACAGCAGGGAATAGCCATAACCGTCGCAACCTGTCCACACTATCTACACTTTGCCATGGAAGAAATCGATGACGCTCAGCCGATCTATAAATGTGCACCGCCAATTCGATCGGCGACTAATCGTGACGGACTGCGTCAAGCTTTACTGGCAGGAGTAATTGATACGATCGGGTCGGACCATAGTCCTTGCCCTGCGGACATGAAGTATCTTGGCAGCGGTAACATCCAAGAAGCTTGGGGAGGGATCGCCGGCGTGCAATTCATGCTGCCTGTTGTATGGCAATCAATACATGCCTACGGCGCTCCGCTCAGCCGTCTTTTTCAATGGATGTCTTCTCGCCCTGCCAAACTACTGAATCTATTCGGCGCAAAGGGTAGCATCCAGCCAGGGCGCGACGCTGATCTAGTAGTTTGGAATCCTGCTGCATCTTGGGAAGTTTCTCCTACCGACGTTTTGCATCGAAATCGCCTGTCTCCCTACGTCCACCAAACAGTGCTTGGCAAAGTACATTGCACCATGGTCCGCGGTCACGTGGTCTATGAGAACGGTGCGCTTGCCAGTATTCCACACGGAAAGACTTTGAGCCGATGAACGCTGCTGAATGTTTAAACCAATTGAGCGAAAAAGACGCAATCGCAAAGCTGTCGCATTGCAATGCTTCAATGATCTGGGTCGCGTTCATGTTGCAGGCTCGACCTTTTGCGGACGTTACAGCGCTTGAACAGGCAGCCGAACGGGCCGCTGACCTCTTGCAAACGGACGATTGGAAAGAAGCGTTCGCCGGACACCCGCGCATCGGAGATATCGAGTCCTTGCATGAAAAGTTTGCAAGCACAAAAGCATGGGCATTATCTGAGCAAGCAGGTGTCAATACTGCGAACATGGCTATTCTCCGGGAACTGGCCCTGTGCAACGATTTGTATTTTGAGAAGTTTGGCTATATTTTTATCGTTTGCGCAACGGGGAAATCTGCTGAAGAGATGCTTTCGATACTTCGGCAGCGACTGCAGAATCAGCCCGATGTGGAGCTAAAGTTTGCAGCAGACGAACAACGAAAAATCACTAGACTTAGACTTCAAAAAAGGAGTCAATCAAAATGAGAAGTTCGATCACCACGCACATCCTCGATACTTCCACTGGCAAGCCTGCTGCTGGCGTAACTGTATGTCTTGAAATACAAGACTCTGACGGTTGGCGTTTGATCGCCAACAAATCCACCGACGATGATGGTCGCATTGCCGACTTGATGGCCTACCAAACTCTAACTGCTGGCATTTATCGGTTGACGTTTAAGACGAAAGAATACTTTGTAGCGACAGCTCGCGAATCATTCTTTCCGAAGGTTACCATCGAATTTGAAGTCACCAACCTGCGACAACACTACCATGTTCCGCTCTTGCTGAGCCCCTATGGCTTTACGACCTACCGAGGCAGTTAAGCCAGCAATTTGGTTGATTCAATGTACTTAGGACGTAATAGTAAGAACTGGCGAGACAAGCAAGCACCAAGTACCGATGTGATCTTCGCACGACTGTCTCAAACAAACATTTGTGTGAATCGAAAACGTTTGCCGTCGAACAACCCTTGATCGCTAAGTTTCAGCTCTGGAATCACTAGGAGCGCCATAAACGACAGTGTCATGAACGGAGCCCGAAGTTGGCTACCCATTCTCTTGACTTCAGCATCTACCTTCGCGTACTGCTGACTTACCCACTCGATCGGTTCTGTCGACATCAAGCCCGCAACAGGCAAGGGCAACTGTAAATGGTTATCACCATGGGAAACTGCCAAACCGCCTTGCATGGCGATCACTTGATTGATTGCTTGGCATAACGATTCATCGTCGACTCCCACGGCGATAATATTGTGGGAATCATGGGCGACCGACGAAGCAATCGCACCTCGCTTCAGCCCGAAGCCTTGAATAAATGCGATGGCTGGTCGCGCTAAGCGATATCGATTCAATACCACCAACTTTAGGACATCCGAAAGCGGGTCTGAAACGGCGTAGCTATGAAGCCTCGCAACAGGAACGGTGACTCGGTCAGTTACTAATTGTCCGTCCAGTGCTCGAATGATTTCCATTCTATCAGAAGTCGCTGGAACCGATAGACTTTCAATCGTACAGAGCATTGCATTAAAGTGATTGATTGGGTGAACTTGATGCGTTTCAATAAGACTCAGTCCGCTTTTTGCCACCAATCGTCCATCGATCACTGTTCTCAGCACTCGAAAATTCGTCAAATCAGCCAACTCCACAAAATCTGCAGGATCTCCGATACGCAAACGCCCCATGGGCAAGTTATAGTGCTGGATTGCGTTAAGGCTAGAAGCTTTGATCACATTAAAAATGTCCATACCAAGCTTGACCGCGCGAGCTGCGAGAAGGTTGATATGACCGAAGACTAACTCGTCGGGATGCTTGTCATCACTACAGAACATCACTTCGTCAGGATACTCATCGATCAACTGGTACAATGCTTCGAAGTTTCGTGCGGCACTGCCTTCGCGAATGGCGATCTTGCAGCCTACGGCCAGTTTATCCAGGGCTTCAGGCTTAGTAAAACACTCGTGATCGGTTGTAATTCCAGCGGCGAAATAGTTCTTCGCTAAAACGCCTCTGAGGCCAGGAGCATGTCCGTCTATTGGTTTGCCTAATTCTAGAGCGGCGGCAATTTTCGCCATCAATTCAGGTTCATTATTAAGGACACCTGGGAAATTCATGACTTCACTCAAGAATCCGATTCGAGGGTTTTTCAATAAATCGCGAATGTCAGCGACCGTAATCTCAGCCCCAGATGTTTCAAACTTGGTTGCAGGAACACAGGATGGGGCCCCAAAACAGAACTTAAATGGAACCGTTTCCGCATTATGCAGCATAAATTCGACCCCTTCGATCCCCATCACGTTACCAATCTCGTGGGGGTCCGAAACGGTGCTGACGGTACCATGGACCACTGCCGCTCGAGCAAACTCCGAAGGAACGAGCATTGAGCTTTCCACATGCACATGTGCGTCCACAAAGCCTGGAACCAGGTAAGTGTCGGTGGCCTGAGTCGTCGGTCGAATGTCCGTGATCACACCGGCTTGGATGATAACTTCGTTGGGTGAGATCGTTTTTCGATACGCATCTACGACATTGGCGACGATACTCTTGATTTCCATGCAGTTGCCCCTACCCTGACGACGAAAGCTAGAAGCATCTAGCTATGCGATACTACCGGAACTTGCATTGGTACTCCGTACAAAATACTACTCTCAGACGAATTGCTCATTCGCCGCGAATCAGTTCGATCAGGTCGCTTGTGGAAAGTTTGGCTGCGGTGTGACTGCCGTCGAGTACCCCAGCGACGAGATCCCGCTTGCTGTCGTGCAATTTCAAAATCTCTTCCTCGATTGTGCCTTTGGATATCAGTCTGTAGACCATCACTGGTTTGTCTTGTCCGATTCGATGCGCGCGATCGGTTGCCTGGTCTTCAACGGCGGGATTCCACCACGGGTCGGTGTGAATCACGTAGTCTGCAGCCGTTAGGTTCAGTCCTGTGCCACCAGCTTTTAGTGAAATCAGGAATACATCGCTGTGACCATTCTGAAATTGATCTACTCGCTTTTGACGCTCGGTCGGTGTGGTTGATCCGTCCAAATATTCAAAAGTAATCCCTTCTTCAATCAACATCTCTCGAATCAACTGCAGATGCGTGACAAACTGACTGAAGATCAATGCGCGGTGGCCCTCTTGCCTTAGCTCGCCAATCGTCTCGGCCAATAACTGTAGTTTCGCAGATCGGCCTGGCCAATCTTCATGGACCAATTTGGGACTGCAAGACAACTGTCGCAATCGAGTCAATAACGCAAGCATTTTGAAACGCTGATCTTGAATGTCGGATAGCTTGGCAATATCATCCAGTTCACCAATTGCCGAAAGTCGTACACGATCATAGGCGTCTCGCTCGGCAGGGCTAAGATCCACGTACAAGTTCATCTCGGTGCTCGCAGTCTGATAATAAAATACAGCTTGATGGGTCCGTCGCAACACGAATGGCTGAATTCGTTCGCGTAGAGCG
>DAIRSD010000460.1:0-4055 GCA_036804625.1 Aureliella sp.
CAGTGATCCAGACATCGACCTTCCCCAGATCGAACACTTGCTGCAAACCGCCGAAGCCATCCGTGCCGATGGTCGTCCCGACTGGTTTATCTTAGCCGGTTTGGTACATGACCTGGGTAAAATCCTGTGTCTATGGGGCGAGCCACAATGGGCCGTAGTGGGCGACACTTTCCCGGTCGGTTGTCGATGGAGTCCCAGAATCGTTTTCTATGAAGCCTTTGCCGATAACCCTGATCACCAAGTCGAACTCTATCAAACAGAAAACGGGATCTATCAATCCGGTTGTGGTTTGGATCAACTGATGCTCAGTTGGGGACACGACGAATACATGTACCATGTGGCTCGCGACTATCTTCCAAGTCCAGCCCTGGCCATGATTCGTTATCACTCCTGCTACCCGATTCACCGCGAATCGGCTTACGGCCATTTGTTGAAGCAGCAAGATGCCGAGCTGCTCAAATGGGTCGTCGACTTCAATCAGTACGACCTGTACACCAAGCGCGATCAGCGCATGGATGTCGCCGGGTTACGGCCTTACTACGAAGATCTGATCGCACGTTATTTCCCACCGAAGATAAAATGGTAATCACTAAAATGCTTGTCATCCCGATCCGCCATAGCGTGTTATCGCCCGGTTTTTGAACACCTCTGCGTCCTCCTTTACTCTGCGTTTTAATTCTACCTTGAGAGTAGCCAACTACGGCTACTCTCCTTGAGAGCAACGCACCATAGTTGTCACATTTTGTCGCCAGTGGCTTTGGTAAGCGCCATGAAGGCGGCTTCGAGGTTAGTTTCGGCTTCGGCAAAGCGTTTGAAGCGGTGGCCAGCTATCGCAAGCTGCTGAGCCAGTAGGCTATAGTCGTGCTGGCCAGGGTGTAAGGTGACCTCAAGCAAATCAGCTTTCATGTCAACTCGCTCGACCATCTGAGATGTCTTCAAGCACTCAACTACCTTCGACGCTGAACTGAAATCTGTCGGCATGATCTCCAGTACGGTTTGAGGTCGTACCGTTTGGATCAGTTCGGTGATGGGGCCGTTAAATCCCATCTCGCCACGATTGATGATGCCTACCTTGTTGCAGATATCGGCTAGCTCGGGCAGGATGTGGCTGCTAACGATGATCGTCTTGCCCATTTCGCCAAGTCGCTTGAGCAGATTGCGCATTTCAATCCTAGCCCGTGGGTCCAGGCCGCTGAGCGGTTCATCGAGAAGCAGTACTTGCGGATCGTGCAAGAGGACTCGGGCCAGTCCCAGTCGCTGCGTCTGTCCACGCGACAATGTGTTTGCGTATGCGTCTCGCTTGAAATTCAGGTCCACGACATCCAGCATTTCGTCACAGCGTTTGCGTCTGTGCGCTCCCTGAATTCGGTAGGCGGCCGCAAAAATCTCCAGATACTCAATGACAGTCATGTCATCATAGACGCCAAAAAAGTCAGGCATAAATCCAACTAGGCTGCGGATCTCTTTGGGATTGGTGTAGATCGATTGATCACACACGTAAGCTTCCCCGTAAGTAGGAGTTAGCAACGTGGCGATGATGCGCATGGTGGTGGTTTTGCCTGCTCCATTGGGACCGATAAATCCAAACAGGTCTCCTTGATGTAGATCCAGGACGCTGCCACGCATAGCGTACATGTCGCCTTATTTCTTGGTCAAATTGACGGTCTTGATCACGCTGCATGAGCCCTTAAAAAAAATCGCGATAGTTTGTTGACAAAATGCTAACGTAAAGCACTCTTGCTATTCCCACCTATCCATTGCCGCTTCGCTTATGACTGACATCAACTGGAATAAAGATCCGGCACCAAGAAAAATCTGAACCTACCTGAGTCGGAACTGGCTGATCCGAATGATGAAGCTTGATGCCAATTTTGGGATGCGCATCGTCCAAACGTCCAAGCAAGACGGCACAGTTGGATTCCATCAGATTGCTGCTATCAAGAATCGGCTGATAGCGATGCGTGAGTGAAGTGTAATTTTGTCCCGACGCTGCCCGATGGAACATCATCAGCTCCAAGACTCGATCCAGTTGCCCGCGCTCAGCGGGGTCCCATCGAGCCGAAGTCAACTTGCCATCGATTTCCTGGCGCCGGTTGAGTCGCCGTTCCAGGTCGCGAGGGATAATTTGCGCCGACAGTACCGCTCGGTCGCCAGCAGGCATTCTCCCCTTCAAAGGATAGATCCAGCGATGGTATAGCAGGAATGTGTCTCGTAGATCACCGCTCAGAGGGTTGACCACTTCGCCTTCCAGTTGATCCAGCCCAGGCATCTCCCGCAGGCTCGACTGCTGCTCAGGCGTGATCGCTTCCGTCCAAGCAGCATAGAAGCGTTTGGTTCCAGCAGCGGGTACACCCACGCCTGAAACCATCGGCGGCAATCGCTCATGCTGGCCACGAACGGAATAGGCTGGCATGGCTCGGTCCAGTTGCATTTGCGATTCTAAACCGCCCAGTCCATTGCCTGGTAAACCTTGCCAGTCCAGCATACAGTCGTTAGGTTGCGTGGGAAAATTGGCATGGACATCGATTTGCCGAGCCCGAGACGAATAGACGTGACTCCACAGGTGCCCATCCATGCGGCCCGTCTGCGCGTCGACATCGACGACGCGGGCTGTATTGACGATGATCTGGTCTGGTCTTATCGTTCGATGGTAGGCGACCAGTGCTCCGCAGGTTGCCAAGCCCATCACGCCAGCGATCAACCAACTATGATGAGGCCGCTTTAGCCAGACTACCGAGATCCAGTAATCCACCGGACCGATCAGAGCCAAAAAAAGGACCAGTAGCAAAGCGATCTGGCTGAAGCCAACTGTCCGCACGTTGGGAAATTGTTCCAGGGTTGCGCTCAGTTGCCCAGAAATGTCCGTGTAGCCAATAAACGAAGAGGTGCCAGAGCCAGCGGTTTTGGGCGCAATTGTCGTGCGCAATGGATCCCAATAGGCGGCTACCAGCTTTTCCCAAAGCAGTCTGCGATGTTTCCACTGAGCAAAACTAGGATGATCCAAATCTGATGCAATTGTCTGCACCAACCCACGGCCATGCAACTGGCTGGTCCACCATGCAACTCGCTGCCCCAACGAATCCGCTAGGCTCAGCTTCACCTGTCCAGTCAGTTCCTGAAACTGGCAGCAAGGAAAAGGCTGTAAGGGCTGATCCGTGGCTACTAATGATTCAAGTGAGGCGGGGTTGCGAATCAGTTCGGTACCCATGGGACGCCCTGGTAACCACTGGGTCAATAAGTCCAATTTCTGCAGCGGCCAGTTGTCATTGGAAAGTGAAAGAACGCAGCCACCACCGCGGCGAACCCATTCATCCAGAGCGGACCACTGGTCCTGATCCATGTTATCAAGCAAGCTTGGACTGGCGGTCGAGATCACCATCAGATCAAAAGCTTGCAGTTCGATCCAGTGCCTGGGCAGATCGTCAGCTTGCTGAACCAGCACAACAGTCAGGCTGGCTCGGTCGCCTGCCGTGTTGGTGCGAGACAGTTGATCAACGCCCATCGCTGAACCGACGGCTAAAAACATTGGCTGAGTGGCATCCAGACCTTCGTTGTTGGCCAGCAGCCTATCTTGACGTGCAATCTGTTGCCCATCGCCATCTTTGACAGCGGCGCTGATCAGTGATTGCCTACGCCCGATTTTTACCAACAATTCGATTGGGCCTGAGTGCGTTTTTTCCAAGCTGCGGCTATAGACTACTTCCACTCCATCGCCATCAATCGTAGCGATTTCCACCGAAGCCGCCCGCTCTCGAAGGGAGCTAGACAGTTCCAGACGTACTCGACATGTGTGTCCCAGTTTCCAATATCCGCCGATGCCGATCTGCTGAATCAGCGGTGGATGGTCCGTTGGAAAATCGGACCTGTCCCCGGCGATTGCCGTGACGCTGTCCACGGCGAATGCCAGAGGCACAGTCCAAAATGCGATCGGCACAAGAGCGCAGAAAGCAGCAGGTAGGATCGACCTGAAGAACTTCCAGGTCCAAGGCTGCCAACTGAGCATTATTTCACTCATCCGCCCGAGACCAGTCTTGGTGCAATGTGAAGTCGTAATC
>DAIRSD010000461.1:0-4050 GCA_036804625.1 Aureliella sp.
GTGGGTAAAACACATCGAGCTGCGGAATGGTGATCGCAGCGCAGTGTCGAAACCACTTGCGCTGCGACCGGGAGCGACCTTGGCAATGGAAATTGGTGCATTTCGTCGAGACGGTTTTCAGGAGCCCATTCGCCTGGAGGTAACCGGATTGCCCTCAGGGGTCACGGCAGCGACCATTGACATTCCAGCAGGCCAAACATCGGGAACGGTGCTGTTCACCGCAGATGCTCAGGCTCCCAAGGGACACAGTTTTATCAGCATTGTTGGTACCGCGGAAATCGGCGGCCAGCCAATCAAACGAACTTGCCAAATTGCGTCGATGGCATGGCCCATCCGAGACCATTGGCAAGAATTTCCCAGACCGCGACTCTCGCAGGTCGTCCCGCTGTCGGTGACCAATGGCGAAACCGCTACTATCAGCATCCAGTCGACTGCGGAATCGACCGATGCGTTGCACTACAAAGCAGAGACCAATTCACAAGTGACTATTCCACTGAAAATCGACCGACGATGTGATTTTTCTGGTACCGTCTTAGGGCTGAGTACGTTGGGAAACGGGTTTCACGGCAATCCGCGATTTGAGATTCCTCTGCAAGAGAACCAAGCTGAAGTCAAGTTGGACTTGGCCAAGCTGAATGTCGCGCCAGGTATATATACAATCGCATTTTTTGGAGCCGCTGTGGCAAAGTATCGCGACTATCCGATCGCAGTGACGCGGGCTGAGGAAGCGAGACAGAAGGCGACGAATCGAGTAGAACAATTGAAACAACAAGTGGCCAGCGGCATTGCACAGGCGCCCATTGAACAAGACTTGAAAGAGGCTGAAGCAGACCTGACAACTGCAGAGAATGAACTTAAGGTGGCAATAGCACGCTCACAACCACAGGACATTGCAGATATCGTTGTCACCCGACCGTTCACTCTAGAAGTCGTAAAAGCTGAGGAGAAGAAATGAACGCGAAAAATTTAGGCACTGCAAATCTCCATTCCGCGCCCTGCCCTGGTCCTATGGCCAATAGCTCATTAGAACGTCGCGCCTTCTTAAAGTTTGGATTGGTTGGAGCGGCAGGCCTGACGTTGCCTGGGCTCTTGCGCATGCGAGCCATGGCTGGCGAGAAGGCCGCCAGCCGAAGCGGCAAGTCGATTATCCTGGTCTGGCAACCCGGCGGATGTTCGCACATTGACACCTATGATCCCAAGCCACTAGCCAGTAGCGATTATCGAGGACCTTTTGGCCAAATCTCGACGAAACTCTCTGGCGTTCAATTCACCGATTTGATTCCTCGCCAAGCAGCCATCGCAGACAAGATGGTCGTGCTTCGGTCGATGTATCAACATGCGCCGGGGCATCCCGCTGGTTCCATGCAGTTGCTATCGGGTGATCCGGATACTCGCGACAAACCCTCTCCTAAGTATCCAGACTGGATGTCGGTAGGACATTATCTGCTGAGTCAACGAAGCGGTGCTCCAAAGGCTTTGCCAGGTTATATCGGAATCAATCCGCCCACTGAATACAACGGGCCAGCCTATCTGGGAGATGCTTATTCACCGTTCAGTATTACCGGCGACCCAGGCGACCCCAACTTTGTCGTACCCAACATTGGTTTGACGGACCAAGGTGAAATCGGACGTATGCAGCGAAAAGTCGGTTTGAGAAAACGCATCGACACGCTGGACCGGGCCTTTGATCGTGTTGGAGAATTGGGAGCGCTGGATCAATTCGAATCGCAAGCTTTATCGCTGCTTACCAATCCCGAGACCAAACGTGCGTTCGATCTTTCGCTGGAAGATGATGCAACACGCGATCGCTATGGTCGCAACGCTTGGGGACAACAACTGCTGATGGCTCGCCGATTGGCTGAGGCCGGTGTGGACATTATCACGACCAGCCTTAATGGAAAGTTATGTGGGCGAGTCCACAACTGGGATGATCACGCCGTGAATCACAATGTGTTTGAAGCTCTCAAGTTTCGTGCTGCAGTGTACGACCAGGCTGTCACCGCTTTGATCGAAGACATCTACCAGCGCGGCCTAGATAAGCAGATATTGGTCTGTATTACCGGCGAATTTGGCAGAACTCCTAAGATCTCGTATGAACCTAGTACCGGTGAAGGCGATGGTAGTGCGCCAGCAGGAACGAAACAACCAGGACGCGATCACTGGGTTCGGGGCTTTACCAATATATGGGCTGGCGGAGGCATGCGAGTAGGACAAGTTGTCGGCGCGACTGACAAGCTGGGCGAAGATGCCGTCGAGCGTCGTTGTGGACCAGGCGATTTTCTGGCCACCCTGTATCATCACTTGGGCATCGACTCGTCCAAAGTTTTTATACAAGATTTTAACGGGCGTCCCACGCCAATCGTTGATCAGGGAAAGCCCATCTCCGAACTGATTTGAATCTGAATAGGCCCGAAGGGCCGATACAAAAAACGCACACCGTCACGTCTCCAAATGGTCTCGCACCAAGCGGCAGATTCACTTTCTAGACCCAGCCCGCCAGCATCTTGCGGCTGGATCTTCAGAGCCCCTTCGCGATCTTCGTCAGGACCAGTCATTGCTACGTCCTTTCACACTATGAGACCTATGATCGGTGTCAGCAGCCAGTATTCCGCTTCCAACCCCTCTCGATCCACAATATTGAGAAGATGGCAAATTCGAACTCACCAACTTGGGGCTTGAGATAGTATAATACATTCTGTTGACAACCGCTCGGTACGAGCGATTGGTGGAGATCAGCAAATGAAACTCGTCAAACTTCGCTTTTTCGCGACAATCTGTGCCTGGCTGCTCATCGGTTGGCTCGCCGAGGGTCAGGTGCGCGGCGATTTGGCCGTTGACGAGTTCTTCGAAAAAGAAATTCGCCCGTTGCTGGCTGAACATTGCTGGCAGTGTCACGGTGAGACGAAGCAGTGGAATAGCTTGCGGCTGGATTCGGCAGCAGCTTTGACAAAGGGAGGGGACAGCGGAGCAGTCGTTGTACCCGGCAAGCCGGAAGAGAGCTTGCTCTTTCAAGCAGTGGCGCGTGGCGGGAATATCGAAATGCCGCCGGACAATCCGCTAAGCGACAAACAGATTGCCGTTCTGCGGCAGTGGATCCAGATGGGAGCCCCTTGGCCGCTGGAATCGGATACTCCCCAATCATCACAGTCTTGGAAGAGTCACTGGGCGTTCCAACCACTCCAGCAGACTCTACCGCCGATTGCGTTTTCAAAATCGATGCCACCGGCCAGTGCCGTCGATAGTTTCGTCGTTCACAAGCTGACGCAGAAAAACTTACAACCTGCTCCGCCTGCTGATCGCAGGACGCTGATTCGTCGCGCAAATTATGCTCTTACAGGTTTACCACCTAGCTACGAGGAGATCGAGCGTTTTGTAGCTGATCCGCGCGATGATGCCTTGGAACAACTGATTGACCGGTTGCTGGCTTCTCCTGCCTTCGGACAACATCTGGCACGCACCTGGTTGGATGTGGCTCGCTACTCGGATGCCAAGGGCTACGTCTATGCGCGCGAAGAGCGATTCTATGTTCACTCGGCCTTGTATCGCGATTGGGTGGTCGACGCTTTCAACAGCGATATGCCCTACGACCGATTTATCCAATTGCAGATTGCTGCGGACCAGGTCGCCCCTGATCATCCTCCGTCACTAGCGGCGATGGGATTGTTAACATTGGGCCGACGTTTCCTGGGGGTCACTCACGATATCATCGACGATCGCATCGACGTCATCAGTCGCGGAGTGATGGGGCTGACCGTCGGTTGTGCGCGATGCCATGATCATAAATACGATCCTATTCCCACCAGTGACTACTATTCGCTGTATGGTGTGTTCCAATGTAGTACCGATCGGCAAGTCGAACTAGCCTCACCAATTGCCGATGGCAACGCTAGTCCCGAATATCAGGCAGAGCTTGACAAACGACTCAAAGCACTTGCTGACAAAACGGAATCCAGCCGCCAAGAGGCGGCGGACCGTGTACGTAGCAGGCTGGCAGACTATCTTTTCGCGCAGTCGGAACTGCAAAAATATCCGGAGGAAGGTTTTGACATA
>DAIRSD010000462.1:0-4042 GCA_036804625.1 Aureliella sp.
GTGTTTGGCTGGTGCAGGTCGGCAAGAAGAAAGGCAAGTCATTCAGGAATGGATTCTAAGCCAACAAATCGCTCGTCGAGTGAAGATAGTCAGCGAAGCTGAAGCGGTAATTGCCATGCTGAATCCACCGGCCACAGAATCTGCGATTGCCTCTAGCGACACAGCAGATATCGCCTTGATTTGCGGCACGGGATCACTGGCCTGGGGGCATATCCCGGGGACCAATCGGCAGGCACGCAGTGGTGGATGGGGCTACATGTTAGGTGACGAAGGTAGCGCCTTTTGGCTTGGGCAGCAGTTTGCCACGCGGGTGTGCCGATCCGCAGATGGACGCTCCCCACAGGATGCCGTCATCGCAGACAGGCTGCTGACCTATTTGAAACTGCAAAGCACAAGCGACTTGATCCCATGGTGTTATGGTGGCAGCGATTCAAGGCAAAAGCTGGCTAGCTTGGCACCACTAGTGTTCGAAGACCCTGAAAATGCTTGGTCGAAGGCGATATTGCGGGAGGGAACTCAAGAGCTGGCTAATATGATTTCTGCAGTGATTACGAGCTTAAAGGCCAATCGTTATCGATTGGCGATAGCAGGAGGTGTCATCGCTCGCCAGCCTGACTATCTAGACATGGTATTTGGCAAGCTACCGAGTCGACCCGAACAGTGGCAATTCGTTAATGATCCTGCCGCTGGATCGCTTCGATTGTCGGTTGCTGGTGGAACTCTGGCGAGTTCCACTACAGCCCCCCCACATTAGTCAGAAGGGACTAACGATTTTTAACATTTTGTCAAAAAAAGTGTCTCGCACTATTGAGAAAGATTTTTCGGCAGGTAGGATCACAAGGTGAGCGTCAGTACCGCTAGCACTAGCCTAACGCGGGGATGCCGGTGTATGTTTCGTTTCTGTAGTTCATTTCTTGGGAGAGCTTACAATGAGCAAGAAGGTTTTTTTATTGTGCTCAGCGCTGTTGCTGAGCAGTTGGGCAAGTCAAGCCAGAGCGGCATTGACGACGTGGACAATCGATTCATCAGCAAGTTGGGCAAGAATTTCTATCCCTGACCAACCCGTTCCGGTACCAGGCGTGGGAACTTTGCCACTTGGGCTTCGCGGACAAGCCTCCGTAGATGGTCAGCCTCCAGCGGTGCCTGCCGTTGCGTGGGCTGACAATAATAAGCGATTGACCGGAATTGCTGGTACTTGGAGTACCAATTACGTCGAAGGTTCCAGCCTTCAGTTTAACAATGGCTCACATACCGCCAGTGCGGTCAACTCGGGACAGTGGGCTCCCGACGCCGGAAGCTTCACTACTGTTCCCAATCCAGATGTATTTACGGTTCGTTTTCCTGGTTCCGCTGCAAACTATGCGGCAGATGTCTTTCTTTTGAGCGGTGTCCCGGGCGCTGCTGTAAACCGTCTGATCAAACTGAGTATTGCCAATGCAACCATGTCTGCAGGTGGCACCGCTACGTTGTCTCCTTCAGGACCTAACTGGACAGGAAGCGGTAGTTTGGCAGACCACGGACATGCCGCTGGTGCGCAGCTCAATTTGGATTGGAACCTGCCCGGTGCAGCACTGGGGATTGAGGACAGTCAAAGTTCTCTAGGTGCCGTTATGAATACCTTGAATTTGGGAACCAACGGTTCATTAGCCGTCAATAACCTGGGCGGTCTGAATCGAGAGATGATCTTGACTTATACAGTTCCCTTCAGCATGGTTATTGTTGCGTCGCCACTTGTAGCAGTAAACGGAACTTTAGAAGTGAATGTCCGTTCAACTGCGGTCGTTCCAGAACCAGCTAGCGTTAGCTTGGTTGGAATCGCACTCGGCTTGTGCGCATTCCGGCGGCGACGAACTGTCTAGATCTGGAAAAGTTATACGCGTTTGGAGTTAATAGCAAATATTGTCTGGGCAGTCATCAAAAGTATAATCAAGCTTAAACAATCTCCGATTCGTATCGCTTAATGATTAACTGCAAATGCTGCCCGAGGATTCTAGACCAGTTCGCCATGGCTAAACGTGCTATGGCGAGTTGGTTTCTCATCGGTTAGGTTCCCACAGTATCCAGTTGTTCGATTGTCCAAAATCGCAAAGTATAGCAGATCGCTTTGCGGTCCGAACATCCGAATTAATTTCAAATTGTGGTAGTCCGCTTCGCGATACAACTTGCTACTATTTGCTTTTGCGACATGTTATCTAAAATGGCCGCATGACACACAACAATGGATTGTGCTGCCTTGTTGTTGACAGAATTGAGAGATTTAAGTCGCCATTGCATACTTGATTTTATTTCATGGCTAGATATCCTGGGACTTTGGACAAGGTTACTCTCTATACGAGGCTCAAAGCCTTTTTTGTTTTCGAATAGGTTCTTTCGCGTTTCATTTTAAGGAGCGATTTCATGAGAATGAAGAATGCACTAATGCTGTACTCCGTTGCTTTGGCCGCCTGTTGGGCTGGCTACGGCCGCGCCGAGACGGTTACCTGGACGATTGACTCGTCACAGAGTTGGGTTCGAATGAGCCTTCCCGATCAGCTCATCGACATTGGAGACGTGAGTATTTTTGCTGGACTCAGAGGCGCGCAGCCAATTTTTGACGTCGATGGGGACCCACCTAATCCGGATGTGGTACCTTGGACGGATGACCGTGGGGCACGAGCGCCCATTGGTGGTACAATGACCACGGAATATGTAGAAGGTTCCAGTATTCAGTTTAATCAAGCTAATAATAATGGAGCTATACTTGAGACTGGAAAATGGATTCCGAATCGCAATAGATGGAATACCGCGTTGAACCCTGATGATTTCGATTATCATCGACCTCAAGACCCAGATCCGAACGGCGGATTTCCTGCCGGCTTCGCCCTGGAATTGACTCTTGCAGGGTCGCTGCGAGTTGGCCACGTAACATTGTACAATATCGGTTTGTATGCTGATGGTAACTTGACTCTGTCTGGTACTGGACCATGGACTCAGTCTGGTGGAACTCTCCAAACCGGTGGTGCTGCCGGATCGATTCTTGACTTCTGGGCGCAAATCCTAACCACTTCCTCTCGGACGGTAGGCAATCCTAGTGATCCGGATATTGCTGACCAAGGTTCGAGTATTGGTCCCAACAGTGGCGGTTTGACGATCGAAAACACCGGGGGGCAGAATCGTAGAATGACAATAAATCTAAATGTGCCTTTCACACTTTATATTTCCGGCATCCAATTGGTTGGCACTACTTACGTCGGCCAAATTGTTGCCAATGCAACGTTGCCTTCGCCTGCCCCTACCTTGGTGAATGCTCGGCCGCTTCATAACGCTTATGTGGGTGCCGATAAAGTTGACACTGGCGTTAGCTTGATCCAGCGCGGTGCCGCTCCTCAGCAGGCTCAGTTGACCAACATCATCAGTAGCACTCAGGGTATCAACGGCGTCGTTCTGGATTTTGATAATCTGGCCGCTCTTGGTGATATCACTCTTGAGTACAAGATGAGTCCGCAAAACGTTTTTGCTACTCCAATTCAAGATTGGGTCAACGCTCCTGCGCCTGCCTCTGCAACACTGCTGCCAAATGCGGGACAGGCCGGTAGCGACCGAGTTGCGATTACCTGGGCAAATGGTTCGATCACCAATCGTTACCTGTGCATCAAAGTGATCTTTGGTGGCAATACGATCGCCGAACTGTACCTAGGACACCTGCGTGGTGAAATGACCGGTGCTAGCGCTGGTAAATTTACCATTCTGGTTGGAGACATCTTGGCGGTGAGAACCGACCTGACGCAAGCAAAAACTGCTAGCGGTCGAACCGACGTGGACAAGTCGAACACCGTGCTAGTTCAAGACATCTTGGACACTCGGTCCAACTTGGCTCAAGAGTTGACTCAAGTTACCATTCCAGCGAATCCTTAGTAGTCAACTGAGTTGCGTCAAGTTTTGTCTCAGCCAAAACTGATCAAAATTGTTGACCTGATTCATGACCGCTGGTTTTTGATATGTTATCATCAACTGCTCGGGTCCAACCCGAGCAGTTTTTATTTTGAGGTCTATTGCTCCGAAC
>DAIRSD010000463.1:0-4037 GCA_036804625.1 Aureliella sp.
CATGAGCAGCCGGACCACGTCTTCGCGTCCCGGGAAAAATTTCTCGTACTGTTGGCCGGGTGTCATCGACTGATCGTCGTAGAAATTCATCCCCCGAGCCGTATCGAAGAAGTCGTTGATACTCTGCTTGGACACGCCAAAATCTGCGGCCAACAATTTGGTGAAATCTTCTCGATTGAACGTAGTGGTCAACGAGAACATCGGATTGTCGAATCGAATGTTCTTCAACTGAACGATGCTCGAGGCGATGTCGTCGTTCCAGTAACGCTTACAGCTCTTGAGCATCCCGTACGGAAATCCATGCAGGGAGATGTCGAAAATGTGACTGTGCGGCCTGCGAAACCAGGTCGCCAAGCCGCCCAGCTTATAGTGTTGCTCAACCAGTAGTACGCGATGACCGGCCCGCCCCAAGATGTTGGCAGAAGTGAGCCCAGCCAGCCCAGAGCCAATCACGACCACATCGTAGTAGTCTTCACAACCTTTCAGAAAGTCCTTGGGCATCGCCGTTTTGTGTTTTTATTAAAAAGTTCAGTCATATTTGAGGTTTGAACGCGACCCACAAGAATAGAGGAAGTTGGCGAAAGTGCCAACCTCTAACGCACCGGGGATTGGGGGCTTTTCAGCAACGCTTATAATGCCGCCAATGGCCGAGTTCGGTTTATCCTGGCCATATTGCCCGGACACCCATGCGGTCGATTGAAATTTTCAAGGTCGGCCAAGCGCTGGCATTGCTGCAACCAACATATGTTCCTTTGGGAATGATTACATGAATTCACAGACAATGCGGCTTGGCTTAGCACTGCTGGCAACTCTCTCGAACTTCGTAAGCTCGCAAGCACAAGAATTGCCCAAGAATCCTAGAATTCAGCAGGCGTTGCAACCGTTTATCGATGACGGTACGGTAGCCGGAGTCGTGGCCGTCGTTGCATCTACCGATCGGGTGCTTAGCCAAGACGTCATGGGCATGGCAGAGATTGAGCCACCGCGACCAATGCGTTCCGACAGTCTCTTTTGGATTGCATCAATGACCAAGCCGATTACTGCCGCTTGCGTGATGCAGTTGGTCGACTCGGGAAAGCTTAGCCTGGACGATCCAATCAGTTTGCACCTGCCCGAAATGGGAAAACTGAAAACGGACGACGACCAGCCAGCCACGATCACCATTGGGCATTTGCTGACTCATACTTCGGGGATGGCCGAGTTGCCAATGTTGTCCGCATACTCGGGACGCACACTCGCAGAGATGGCAGACAAGTATTCTCGAGTCAAATTGCTATTCAGCCCAGGAACTCGGTGGCAGTATTCACAAACCAGCATCAACACGGCGGCTCGCATTGTCGAGGTGGTATCAGGGCTGAGCTTTGATCAATATGTTGACAAAAATATTTGTCAGCCGCTGGGAATGATCGACACAACGTTCTATCTCAGTGAAAGCCAAGCCTCACGCCTAGCACAGGCCTATTCGAAGACCGAAGATGGCCTGAAGCCCGCGACCATCTTTTTAATTCCGGGTGTCTCTCCCACTTCTCGAGATCGCTTTCCGGCAGCCAATGGTGGATTGTTTTCAACTGCTTCCGATTATGTCCGCTTCTGTCAGATGCTTTTGGGACAGGGGCAGTGGTCAGGAACGCGGCTATTGTCCACATCTGCCGTAGCTCAGATGCGCACGATCGCAACTGGAGAAATGAAGACTGGATTTACGGAAGGCAATGGTTGGGGAATCGGTTGTTGCGTCATCGCGCAGCCGCAAGGCGTTACCGCTTCCCTATCGCCTGGCAGCTTCGGCCATGGTGGTGCCTATGGAACTCAGGCCTGGATCGACCCGGTCAAAAGCCGTATCTATCTACTTCTCGTGCAGCGATCCAATTTTGCAAACGCAGACGCATCTCCACTTCGACAAGCCTTTCAAGAAGCTGCGCAGACTGATACAAGCAGTCCGTGAACTCAACCTGTAGGGCTGGACCAGCGGGGCTGATGCAATGTGAATTCAGCTTCGCAGTTTGTCGATTTGTAACAAGCCCATTTTCTTAAAGACCTCTTTAACCCGCGCAAGTTCTCCACAGAGCATGAAGGGCTCCCAATCTAAGCATTTGCACCAGTCATAAAGCTAAGAATCTCAGCTCTTGTCGCAGGATTCTTGCGGAACAGCCCGCGCATGGCACTGGTCGTACACGAGCTGCCTGGCTTACGCACTCCGCGAGTCGTCATGCACCTGTGCGAAGCTTCCACAACAACGGCCACACCCTTTGCGTTGAGATGCTGTTCAACCAAATCGGCAACTTGCTCGGTCATGCGCTCCTGCACTTGCGGTCGTCGCGCTACCTCTTCAACAACTCGGGCCAATTTACTCAAACCCACCACCTTCCCGTCAGGTAAGTATCCGATATGCGCACGTCCAATGAACGGAAGCAAATGATGTTCGCACATGCTGCAAAAATTGATGTCCTTGACCAGCACCACCTCATCGTATTTCTCAGTAAACACTTTTTTTAAATGCATGCTGGGGTCTTGGTGTAACCCAGAAAACATCTCGGCATACATTCGCGCAACGCGGCCCGGAGTTTCCAGCAAACCCTCGCGGTCAGGATCTTCGCCGACTGCAATTAGGATTTCTCGCACCGCTTTTTCAATGCGTGGATGATCGACAGAGAATTTCGAGGGAGTTTTGTTCATCGTTGCCTATTTCTACTGCAAACACGTTTCTACGAAGCTAAAAATCACACTTTTCAAAATACGGACTTATACTGTTATAGCTGCCTGCCCAGAAGGTCACTGGCCCATGATGGCATCGCAGCATGGAAAGCCACTTTTTGTCTGCTCGCTGGATGAAGCAGTTCGATCGACTGACAGTGCAAGCACATGGTGGGATCGGTGAGATTCTGCGTCAAGTTCTGCCCCAATCCTGCATTGGGCAAGTAAAGTGGATCGTTGAGGATTGGGTGACCTAAGTGCCACAAGTGGACGCGAATCTGATGTGTTCGTCCCGTCTCTGGAACCACACTCACCAAGCAATTTCCGTTGGCAAGTCGCTGGATCACTTGAATGTGAGTTACACACTCAAGACCTGAGACTTGGTCTGCCACCAGTCGAGCACCATTGGTGGAAGGTTGCGAATGGATTCTAGCGCGGCAGGTATGTTGATCCCACTTGGGATGCCCTGTGACGATGGCGATATACTGTTTTTTTACGCGCCCATCGGCAAACTGAGGCTGCACCCAGCGAGAAGCCTGCACTTTGCGACACAAGATGATCACGCCCGAAGTATTCGCATCCAATCGATGCGCGGCCCTCAGGACCTCGTGTGGGAAGGCCTGCGTCAGAATCCAAGTCAACGTATTGCGATTGAATCTTCCACTCGGATGTGTGGGCAGCGGTGCAGGCTTATTGACCACCAATAGACTTTCATCTTCAAATAGCAAGCGAATGTCGGGATTGATGGCTGGTTCCACCGTATCCGGCTGATGATGAATAAACTCCTGTCCTTCGCGCACCAGTAGCGACTCATGCACCGGCTGGCTTCTGTAGGTAATCTGGCCACCATGAATCCACTGACGCCAAGAATCAACAGGGACTGTCGGTTGGTAACGCGTTAGGAACTCCGATAGCGGAAGCCCCGCCAGCTTACCAGAAACATAGATACTTCGGAAATTGTCGTATGGTTGGCAACCCGGTTGACCGGTGGCAACTTTCTCAATCGCTTGCTGGTAGGATCGCAGTCGCTGTGCCTTTTGCAGTTCAGGAGCCACGTAACAATGCGGACAGTATTTTCCGAGCTGGTAATGTGGGGACTTCAAATCTTCTGGATGCAAAATAGCTTGGCAGGCATAGCAGAGCTGATCACCCGTGGGCTTAAGATCTGGATTAAGCGCGACGCGATTGTCAAAAACGAAACAAGAACCCTGCCAGTGAGCCCCACCCACAAGTTCAAAATACTTCAGAATTCCGCCATCCAGTTGGTACACGTGCTGATATCCGGCTTGTTCGACATAAGGTCCAGCCTTTTCGCATCGAATTCCCCCAGAGCAAAACATGACAAT
>DAIRSD010000464.1:0-4017 GCA_036804625.1 Aureliella sp.
CGTACCTCCAAGCTACCGAACTGCTCCCATGGCCTATCGCAATCGAATGTGGCTCGATCACCGTGTGCAGGGGGTCATGGTAGGTCGAGTGTTCATCTACTGGTTTGCCGTGGTACTTTACTGCGGCACCACTACTGCGATGTCTCAGTATTTCGATAACCCGCAGTGGAGCTACTCGCGGCACATCAGTGAGTGGTTCCAAAGTGCAGGCCCTTGGATTCCCAGCGCGCTGATGTTCTTACCGCTGGTCATTTTTGACATGGTCCGACTGAGCCACCTGTTTGTCGGACCTGCGTACCGTGTCAGACAGCAACTTTCACGCATCATCGACACTCCCAACTGCGCTCCGCTGGTCTTACGGACCGACGACTACTGGACGGATATGGTGGAGCCAGTCAACAATTTGCAAAGCCACATCATGTCGTTGCACCTAGCCCTGAAGAAGGCGCTGGAGACTCTTGAGAACCAGGACGCAGCAGAGAAGCTGCTCTCTGGCAATCAAGATAACGATTCAACTACAGATGCTGACTATCCAGCCATTCTAGCTCAGATCCCTGCATCCGAATTGGCTGGTTCCGAAGTGGCCGCTGCCGGAGCGGCTCAGGCTACTACCTGAGCCTGACTAGACAGTTCGACTAACATCTCTCTGATTCTGGTTTCCAACTGCTCCATCAACGGATCAACAGACTCCTTGGCAGGACGTTGGTCGGTGACTTCGATCGCCGGTCCCACTTGCAATATGGCATGCAACGGCTTGTGAACGCGAGCCTTGCCCCAGATATCCTCCTCAAGCTGTTCAACCGTTTCTAACAAACGGGTATTGGTCACTGGCGAGTCCAGATATCCCTCGGGGTACGACCCAATCTGCTGAGCAGTGTAGATACGACTTAAGTCCAGTCTTATTTGCTGCTTTTCGCGTGGCGGCGTCTGATCCGATAATAGCAAAGGCATCATTAGCAGACGCAGCGCCTTGATCCGAGGCACAAGCGTGGTTTCCTTGGGCGAATTCTTAAGCCACTGTTTTTCTAATGGCCTTAACAATTGCTCAATCAACTGTAGGCGACGTTCTTGAGAATTACCCTGCGCTACGCTTCCGCAATGTTCAATCTCTTTCGTGACCAAATAGGCGTCAGTCAACCTGCTAACTCGCTCTACCATGGTTCTCGCTCGGCAGGTTGGCAGATACCAGGCAAACCGATGCTCCATCTCCTCAACCACCGGAGTGATCGTCTGAATGACATCGCCTTGGAACAGATACTTGATTGCCACCGGGTGAATCACCGTGCTGGATTTTCCCTGCTTGGCACGTCGTCTAGCCGCCGTGCGGGCGATGAAGGCTACACCATCCAAGAACGGTTGCAATCGATCATTGCTACGGAACACGGTGCCTTCGGGAAACAGAATCAACGGACGTTGCCCCTCTACCAGTCCGCTGACCGCCATGTCCAAAGCTTGACGATCTACCGCCTCCCGATTGACGCTAAAACCACCGCACAAACGAATCAATTGAGACTGCGCAAAACTATGATGAAACAAGTGCCAGGAAGCCATCGCATACGGATAGACTCCCGCTGGCCGTAACACCCAGGCCATCGCTAGCGGGTCTGAGTAGCGGCAGTGATTGGGAGCTAGCACAATGCCGGCTTGCCGTCGGAGCGACTCTTTTAAGTGTTCAATTCCACGAACTTCGTGCGAACAGATCCCCTCGTAGTGCCTTAAGAAGCGATCGACCAATCGAAATCGCTGAAAAAGATAGGGAGCCAAAGTGCTTTGATACGGCGTTTGGAACCGATACGGTTTCTCGATGATGATATCTTGCATGGCTTGAACAACCAAACTCGTTTCAGGATGTACACCTCTTACCTGCTATTTTGCCTGTAAAGGCCTTGCTTGCGCCGATCGACTGGCATATCCCTGCGGGTGCTGCTGATGCCAACGCCAAGCGGTTTCAACAATATCTTTGATTGAAGTGTACTGAGCCGTCCAGCCCAATACGCGCTGCGCTAGGCTGCTATCGGCCACTAATTCCGCCGAATCCCCGGCTCGACGCGGCTCGATTCTCGTCGGAATCGGATGCCCCGTCACCTCGCGGCAGGCAGATATCACCTCCAAAACACTGTGTCCGCGGCCTGTTCCCAAGTTCAATTGCAGGCGACTGCCTGGCTCCAACAAACTGAGCGCTCGAAGATGCGCATCGGCCAGATCATCCACATGCACGTAGTCTCGAATGCAAGTCCCGTCAGGAGTTGGATAGTCGACTCCAAAGATCCCGATTCGGTCACGCTGCCCCAGCGCGACCTGCAGCACTAGCGGAATCAAATGACTCTCAGGAGTATGATCCTCGCCAATGTCTCCGGCCGGATTGGCTCCGGCGGCATTGAAATAGCGTAGGGCTGCGGTGCCAAAACCGTATGCGACCGCATAGTCTGCTAATGCTCGTTCGATAACCAGCTTGGTAAAGCCATAAGGATTGATGGGCTGCTGCGGAGTTGTTTCAGCGATTGGAACCTTTTCAGGTTGACCATAGGTTGCCGTCGTGCTCGAGAATACGATTCGCCACACCCCGGCTTCTCTCATCGCTTCCAGCAGCTCCAGCGTGGCGGCAACATTGTTTTGATAGTACTTGCCGGGATCCGTCACCGATTCCCCAACCAGCGTCAACGCGGCAAAGTGCATCACGGCTTCAATACCGGCACTGTTCATCGTTTGAACCAGTTTGCGACGATCCTGCAACTGACCTTCAATCAAACACTCGTCGGGCACGCTTTCGGCATGTCCCAACGACAGGTTGTCGTAAACCCATACTTCATGACCACTGCCAATTAGCTTGCGGACCGCGTGGGAGCCCACGTAGCCAGCACCACCAATCACCAAGATTCTCATCGCTTCGCTCCGTCGCCTGTCGCTTGGCGTCGCCCTACAAATTGCGTGAACGGCCACATCCGAACCCATCTGCTGCCTTCAGACTTTCATCGGCCAGTTCTGAACCGAAATTGCAGTCCCTGCAGCGGTTACCAGCCGAAAATTTAGACATCTTGTGTCGAGTGGGAAATTGGAACGGCTATCGGGATCATTCCGCATGTCCAGCAAGCTCAGAAAATTGAGAGAAAGCGTAACAAGTTCCGCCGCCCCCTCCCCGCCTACCAACGCAGTTAGTGACTGGTACACACGATTCACCGACTACTTGCGCAGCGAATGCCACTTGGCAGACAACACGGTAGCCGCCTACGGAAGAGACCTGCGCCGCCTGCAAGTATGGGCCGCTGGCAAACAATTGCCCAAACTGCAGTTAGCTGACTTAAGCGAGTTCATCGCTTACTTGCAACGCGAAAAACTTGCGGCCACCAGCATTTCGCGCATCATCGTGGCTACTCGAATTTTTTATAAGTACCTGCAGTTAGAGGGAGCAGTACAAGACAATCCTTCTGAGTTACTGCACACTCAAACGGTTTGGCAACGAATCCCCAAGGCCATCTCGCCAACCGTAGTCGATCATTTTCTGTCAGCTCCTTGTCAAGTCGATCTATTCTGGCAACGCGATCGCTGCATTTTGGAGCTTCTCTACGCAACGGGCTGCCGCGTTTCGGAAGTTTCCAATTTATTGCTCTCCAATCTGCACCTGACGGAAGGTTATTGTCTGGTTGAAGGCAAAGGATCGAAACAGCGGATGGTACCCATCGGTCGTCGCGCTCAAGAGGCCATTGGACTGTACCTGCAGGCCCTTAGACCACAGCTCATGGGCTCGCGTTCCGCACAACAGTGTCCCTGGCTGATTCTATCGCGAACAGGGCGTCGGCTGCGCCGCGAGGCGATCTGGGAACTGGTCAAGCGATATGCCAATCGCGCAGAAATCGACCCTGCGGTCAGCCCTCACACGTTGCGACACAGTTTTGCAACACATCTGTTAAGCGGTGGAGCCGACCTAAGGCAGATTCAAGAATTAATGGGCCACGCCAGCATTCAAACCACTCAGAAATACACCCACAACGACCCGACGCGACTACAACAAGTTCATCC